>JAGRAT010000028.1 GCA_020434495.1 Bdellovibrionales bacterium
TGTCATCGTTGCTGATGCACAATACACTTCTGAGGAGTACAAACAGAAAGTTGGTTGGGGGCATAGTAGCTACGAGGACTGTATCCAGCTTGCTGCTGAAGCTGGAGCAAAGCGGCTCTTCTTTACCCATCACGATCCCACCCGAACCGATGCACAACTTGATGAAATCCTTGAAGGACTGCTGAGCTCTGGAAAAGTTCCGGAAGGATTGACGATTGATATGGCCTCAGAGGGCAAAGAAGTATTCCTCTAGAGCATTCACTAAGAGTACGGTCACTTCGTGCCATTGGTTTTGTGAATTGCTGAAGGGCTAATCTTTTCAGGGGAGAATTCTCACAGTCTGCTCATAATATCGCGGGCAATATCCTTGCAGCTCTTGGCAAGTGCTCTTAACATCATCAGATATTGGGTTGTACCGCAGAAAAGTCAGGCTGCTTGTGCATATCAGTTCCCGGCAAGACTCACCTACTCGCAATTGTTTAGAGGAGCTTCGCTCTCCCGATAGGGAGATCGTCGCTAAGGCCGGAGAAGAGCTCTCCACTCTTGTTTCTCGTATCAGTGGTCGTGTCTGTCCTGATTCAGCGTTGAAAGAGGACGCTTGTCAGACCACCCTGCTTCATATTTTACGACGTGCTCAGAATGGTCAGTTTAACAATAGTGATGGGGATCCTCACAACTATGTTGAAACAGCCTTTCGACGTACATTTCTTGATCTTTGGCACAAAGAGAAGCGGCAGGCTCGATTCGTTGAGAAGGAAGAGAAATCAACGAAGCCGAAAGATGAACTGTCGCGTTTAGCGGATCAGGAAGAGCAGGAGATCTTTGCCGCTGTTCTCGATTCATTAAACAGAGAGGACAAGCAGATCTTTACTGATTTTGAGTTTAATGGAGTTACCGCCGAAGAGATCGGTGGGCGTTTGGGAATGACTCGAACTGCCGTCTTTGAGCGCATTCGTCGTTTGCGAACGGACATCTGTAGTAAAATTCCCCTGCCACTCGAGAAGGGGGAACTTTCGACGATGGATTTACGTAGGGAAGTGTTTGCCCTGACCGATCATCAGAGAGAAGCCTTTGTTCTTGTTGATATTTTGGGATGGAAAAAACGCGCTGTTGATAGGGCGCAAAATTTAAGAATCGGCACAACAGACAATCGCTTAAAAAGCGCTCATGAAAATCTTTATCGATCTCTCGGTAGGGAGTGGCCAATGCTGGTGGATTCACTTCGCGGAGAACTTCTAGAGGATGGAGTTGGCCTCAAAGCGCTATTGGGTGAAGAACGATTTCAACTTCTATCGGCCAGCTAAGAATAGTAGTTTGGGAGACGAGCTTCCGCTGTAGATAATCTGGACTATCGTTGAAAGAGATCTTCCATGAAGAAGGCGGAAAGTTGCGCACGACCGGAGAGCCCGCTCTTCTTATAGACCTCGGAGGCTTGTTGGCGAACCGTTCTCTCAGTGGTTTCACGTACTTCAGCTATCTCTTGAATGCTTAACCCCTTTAGGAGGAGAAAGCTCACCTCCTGTTCAGCAGGAGATAGGCCCCATTGTGCAAACTGGGCGGAGATGGCCTCGGACAGTCCCACTCTCAGAGAATCCGCCATGCTCTTCCACTCTTGGGCAGATTCTTTCGCGGAGGCGATCTCCTTCTGGACCGAATCTAGAACATCTTCTCGCATTTTTAGGGCGTGGCGGAGTAGGTAGAGGGAGATTCCGACAGTCACAAAGATGATTAAGACTTCCGGGATAATGTGGGAGAGGGGAGAGCCGTCAACCCAGTCCTCATAAACATCTAGTGCGGTGAGGATTCCCACTACCCCCAATATGAGTGCAAGCAGCTTCTTCTCTCGCTTAATGCCCTTGCTTTCGTCTGGATCTAATTGGATCAATGTCATACGCAGATATACTAACCTGTTTAAATCACGATGCATAATCGAAATTCGAACATTTGTCCGTGAATTCTTCCGGAAAACTTCAGTCATACTGAAGGTAATCTTAAAGATTCGCCGTCGTTGATGAGATTTGGAGTGGGTTTTGAGATTACTTCGATTTGAAGACGTTCGTTTTTGTTTGAGGTGTGGATTTGGGAACCCCGGACGGCAATAAAGCCGACTATAATACTATCATCATTGGAGCTTCTATCTCTGGCTCCTTGGCAGCATCCCTTCTTGGACGGGCTGGAAAAGACGTCCTTCTTGTAGATCCGCAGTCTTTTCCGAGGAGGAAGGCGTGTGGGGAGGGCCTCTCCATCGTGGGGCAGCGATACCTTGAAGAATTCGGGTTCTGGACCGAAGAGGTCGCAGCTCACGCAAAGCCGTTTTATGGATATACTATCCATCACGAAGACGGAGCAGTCTCGAACTTGGGGAATAACGACTCGGTTAGTACGCCACAAGGGTATGGAATCTCTCGAGTTCTTCTTGATTCACGAGTTTACAAAGCAGCCTTGGATTGCCCCTCTGTCGAACTTTCTACTGGTTTGGTGAGAGCTGTGGAAAAGTTCTCCTCGGGATGGGTAGTAACTCTTTCAAATGGAGATGAGGTAAGGTCTCGAAATCTTGTTGTTGCGTGTGGTGGGGGTGCTTCTGCTCTATTTCCAGAGTTAGAGGTAGAGAGTGCCAGTGAGGAGCGCTATGGGCTTGCGCTCTGGCTTCGTGGGAGATGGTTTCAAGAGAACTCCTCCCTAGGTGAGAGCCATCGAAAAGTGAAGCTGTCTACCATTCATATCCACCATCAACCCGAGGGGCAGTACATCATAACCCCGCTCAGTAAAACCCGAATAAATGTGAGCATCCTACTCTCAAAGGGGAGCTCCTCGAAGTTATCGAAGCAAGATATTCTCCAACAAGCGTTTCGGTTGGTTAAAAAAAGTGGGTTTGAGATCTCTACTCTCATTCAAACCCGAGGAGCGGCGGCAATTCACTCGAGTCGATTGGCTCTTGATAATCACCCAGCGTACATCGTTGGAGATGCCGTAGAGCGTTTTGACCCTATTGGTGGAATGGGGATGACGCACGGAATCCTTTCAGCCTCGTTAGCGGTTAGGCATATTCTCTTAGCGGATGATTCTCCAGAGAGGGGTCTTGCTCGATATTACCGAGAACGTGGAAGGGTTGCTCGTCTCCTGCGCGTTCTTACGAATATGTCATATGGACTAAATGTTTCTAAGGTTTCTCTTGTGCGGCAATTGGTAACGTGGTCACCTTCCCTGGCGCTTGTTGTGATGGCGGCTCTCAAGTCACAATTCCCAAGGAGCCAACAATTTGCAGAAGTATTTGAATGGACCTCGGGTCAGGCTGTGCCGAGCAATCAATTCGTAGATCCTTCAAGTGCTGATTTTCCGTATCGGGAGATGCCTTTATGAGAATGTTCGTCCTTTTATGCTCTGTTTTTACTTTGGCCATTCCAGCTTTTGCGCAACGAGGTGAATCGAGTTGGTATTTGCCCACTGAGTTATCGGATACCAACACCCATGTTCGATTTGAGCTCGACTCGACTTGGCATCTTGTGAAAGGAGCTACAAGTCATATCTCCGGGAAGGTTGAACTTACGGACCCAAGCGATCCGACTTCTGTGCAAGTTTCAATTTCGATTCCGGTGAAATACTTCGATACTGACAGTTCTTCTCGCGATAAGGAGCTTAGAGAAGTCATGTTTGCTGCAGATCATCCATTTGTGAAGTTCGAAGGAGCAAAGCTGAAGAATCTCTGTACTCCGGCGAAGGTTCTTAAGGATGGATCTTGTATAGATATTCTTGTTGGTAATCTTTCCATCGCGAAAAAGACCGCATCTGTCGAGCTTCCCATCACCATCTCTGCGACCAAGGAGAGGGATTTTGTGATATCTGGGAAACTGCCAATTGCATGGGCAGAATACGGTGTGGAAGACCCTTCAATCTTCATCGCTCGGGTTGATAAAATTGCAACAGTATTTTTCGACCTTACCTTGTCAGGGAAGACGATTAACGAAGCTCCACAGGGATAAGCATGTCATCAGTGTCTCATGTCTCAACTGTTTCCCCAGTGCATCTTGTTGATCGCGATGCCCTCACTGATGTAAGCGAAAAATGGCTTGCTGAGGATGAAAAGGCTCAGGAAAAGTTTCTTCGGATAAGCGCTCATTCAGGGGTTGATACACGAAAGTTTGTCCTTCCCTACGACAACATTCTTAATCTCAATGGTTTGGAATCTCGAGCAAATACATTTGAGCAACATGGCACAGAACTTCTTTCTGCGGCCATTGAGCGGTGTTTAGAGATCAATAATCAAGATCCGGCCGAGGTTGGAGCGCTCGTTTTTACCTCGTGTAGTGTTCCAATCATTCCTTCGATAGACGCAGCGGCCATTTTGAAAACGCGATTGCCGGCCAATATCACTCGTGTACCGATGTATCAACAGGGGTGCGCTGGTGGTGTAGTTGCGCTTTCCCTCGGAGCGAAGCTCGCCGAACTTGGAAAGCCAGTGATGATTGCTGCTACTGAGCTCTGTTCGCTTGTCTTTCAACCTCAGAACCATTCGGGTGCTCATCTTGTCGGAGCGGCAATTTTTGCGGATGGGGCAGCTGCGACTTTACTTGCTCCTGCTCATGGAAAGCTTAACGTCATCGCATCCGAGTCTTATCTCATTCCAGATTCACGACATTTGATGGGTTACGACATTTTCGATGATGGATTTCATTTGCGCCTTGATAGAACGCTCCCGAGCACACTAGTACAACGAGCTCCGCAGGTTCTTGGCAGTTTCCTCGAACGTAATGGAAGAACTGCAAAGGATGTCGATTACTGGTTGTTTCATCCGGGTGGAATCAAAATCTTAGAGTTTCTCCGGGAAACGTTCTCTCTCTCTCAGGAGCAATGTCACTGGTCATACGACGTTCTCCGCGAACATGGCAACCTCTCGTCCGCGACTATTCTCTACGTGTTGGAATCATTCATGAGAGACGTAACTCTTAAACGCGATGAGACTGCGATGATTATGGGCATTGGTCCAGGTCTGACGATAGAAATGATTTTATTGGAAGGGTAAGGGAGGAAGGAATCTCATGAAAATAAAAGGAATAGTCGCAGCAATTTCTGTTCTGGTGCTTTCAAGCTGTAGCCATATTCAGAAAACGAATATGGCGATTTGGGGAAATCCTTATGATGTGAACGACACTTTTGTCGCTCTTGGGAAATCCACTTATGAGCAGCAATGTGTTGCCTGTCATGGTGTAAATGGGCTTGGGAATGGGGCGGAGCTAAAGGCAAATATGGCAACACCTCCCAACTTCACCGATGGAACATACGATAAATCTCTTGGTCTTGTGGCCGCGAACATTAAGTACGGCAAGCGTATCGATATGCCGGCGTTTAGAGACAAGCTCTCTGATGAACAGATTTGGGCCGTTGCCAATTATGTGAAATCTCTTCACCAACAATTATAGGAGAATGAACGTCATGCTCTTTCAACCAAGTAGTGCTGCACACACCATTCCTACCGATGCTGTCCCAGGTGAAGAGGATTACTCCAAACATGTAAACCCAAAGTGGACGAAGCTTCTCTCGATAATTGGAATAAAGAGGAACTTTGTGCGATGCGAGGGGATAAACCTCATTGATTCCGAGGGGGAAGTTTACCGTGACTTTTTATCTGGTTACGGAGTTTACAACATTGGGCATCACCACCCAAAGTTGATTGCCTCTCTTACTGATGAGCTGCAGCGTCTTGGCCCGACAATGCTTCAGAGCCATATTCCAGAACTCGCTGCAGAGCTTGCTAAAAAGCTCACCCGCCTTGTCGGTGGTGGACTTACAAGAACGTTCTTTACGAGCACGGGAAGTGAAGGAGTTGAATCTTCAATAAAGTTTGCACGGGCCTACACAAAGCGCGACGGAATTCTTTATTCAAACGGCGGATTTCATGGATTAACCTATGGAGCGCTCTCCTTAATGAGTAATCCGTGGTGGAAGAAAGGATTCGGTTCCATGCTTCCGAACACCACCGGCGTTCCCTTTGGAGATCTCAAGTCGCTGGAGAATGAGCTTCGATCCAAAAAGTATGCAGCGTTTATTACTGAGCCGGTACAAGGCGAATCTGGTATTCAAGTTCCGACAGTTGAGTTTATGAGTGAGGCACAGCGTTTGTGTCGTAAATACGGAACGCTCTTTGTCCTTGATGAAGTGCAAACTGGTATCTATAGAACAGGGAAATTCATAGCAGCTCATCACTACGATGTTGAGCCCGATATGGTCATTCTTGCCAAAGCGATGAGCGGAGGGTTAGTACCCGTTGGCGCGCTTTTGATGAGGGAAGATATTAGTGATGCTGTGTATTCCTCCGTAGAAAAAGCGTTTGTGCACGCCTCTACCTTTGGAGAGAATTCCCTCGGAATGAGAACCGCGCTCACGGTATTAGAAATCGCCGAGGAAGAAGGGCTCGCTGAGCGCGCCACCGTCCTTGGCGAGAGATTTCGAAAGGGAATTAACGAGATCGCAGAGCGATCTCAGTTTATAAAGGAGAGTCGTGGGCTCGGCCTTATGAACGGTATTGAGTTCATGGCACCACAGAGCCTTAAGCTCAAAGTACTTCACGCGGGCTTTCGAAAAGTTCATCCGGGTCTCCTTGGTCAAATGATCGTAAAGACTCTCTTTGAGAACTCGCACATTCTGACCCAAATGTGTGGACATACTTATGATGTCGTTAAGGCTGTTCCACCATTGGTCGCTTCGGAAGAGGATATCGACCATTACATAGAGGCCATAGCTTCCCTCTCTGAAATAATGGAAAATACGAACGCTGGATTTTGGTCCCAAGGATTAAAGATCGGGCTTCGTGCTGTTGCTGGATGATTGCCGTCTCTGGCTATTCGCAGCCGCTGGCTGATAACGACGGGTGAGTTCCGGGGAAGGGTATTCCTTTGGCTGCAAAAAATGTGACTCCATTCTGGATTCGATCACCAGTTCTCCTGGTTGTTTGCTGGGTTCTCGTTTCAATCACTCTCGGAATAGGAGGGCTTCTTTCAGGAATGGAAACTATCCTTCCTGGCCCCTCGGCATTGGAGACGCTAAAGCGTTCGACGGGAGAGCAGATCGCCTTTGAAGCCGGGTTGGAGCCAACAGATAGCTTGTTTGTCATTGTTGGTCATAAAGAAAAGACGTTTGAAGATCCAGAGTTCGTAGAGGCTGTTGCCAGCGTAGTTGGGAGGTTAAAGCACGAGCGCCATCAAGATGACGACTATCCGCTTTTTGAATCGGTGCGCACTTTTGGAAAAACCGTATTTATAGATGATCGGGAAATCTATGTTTCAAAAGATGGCCATGCACAGCTCATACAGGCGCTAACAGAAACCCCCGTATATGCTACAGCCGAGAAGTTCGACGAGTTGCCAAAGCTGTTTTCGAAATGGGAGGAAGAGCATCCCAATTTCTTTATTGGCTATTTAAGTGAGGGAACGGGTGATAATGAAATATTCGATCTCATCAACGAAGATCTTGATAAATCCCTTTACTACACTTTGCCGCTGACCTTACTCATCTTGCTCTGGGCGTTTCGCTCGTGGATTGCCGCGTTGATACCTCTCTTTATTGCGATGATTAGTCTCATTGCCTCGCTTGGAATTTCAGCATTTTTTAGCCACACCTGGGGAGCGGTAAGTGCAACAGCTGCTCAATTGGTGGTACTCCTTGTCCTCGCGATTGGAATTGATTACTCCCTTTTTATGGTGAGCCGGGTTCGGGAGGAGCTTCGGCGCGGAACTCCGTATCTCGACGCGGTCATTCGAGCGAGGAGTACTACAGGAATGGCTATTGTCTGGAGTGGCGTAACGGTTGCGTGTTCACTCTTTGGACTGCTCGTTATGGATGAATCCATCCTCACCTCGATGGCGCACGTTTCGATTGTCGCAGTCCTCTTTACCGTGTTTTCTACGGTGATGGTGCTTCCTTCCGTTTTAGTTCTCATGAAGCGGTCCCTTGAGCCATCTTCTCAGAAAGAGGTAAAGGTTGTTCCATGGGTTAAGCTTAGTGTGAAACACCCGATTCTTGCGCTTCTCTCTAGCATCGCCGCCATGCTTTTCCTGTCATATCCGATTCATTGGCTTCGTTTCGGCAGCACTATGGAGAGAGATATTCTTCCCTCGAGCATGCAGAGCTCTAAAGCGTACGAACTCCTCGAGGAGTATTTTCCGAATGCAGTTGGATCGAATTTTTGGACTATCATTCGCATGAGTGATGACACGGAGGAGGAAGAGGAAGCCCTTGGAAGATTCTTCGATGCTCTCGTCAGCAATCATGAGGTCTCCGGCCCCTTTGAGGTTCATTATTCGGAAGATCGATTGATCTCTCGCCACCAGTTTATCGTGAAGGGAAATGGAAATCTTTCAACAAACCAGGAGCTTGTTGAGAAAATTCGTTCGCAGTACGTCCCAGAGATTCTTCGTCCTGCGGGAATTGAAGGCTATGTAACAGGTGTTCTGTCTTATGTTACCGATGAGACAAAGCGATATCAGGATCGTACGTTCCTGGTGCTCTCAATAGTGCTCTGCTTGAGTTTTTGCTTTCTCCTTGTTGCATTTCGTTCCTTAGCGATTCCGGTGAAGGCCATCCTTCTCAATCTTCTTTCTACAGGTGCCGCGTTTGGACTTCTCGTTGCTCTTTTCCAAGTTGGCTTGGTTCCTGGTTGGAACTACGGAGTCATCGAAACTTTTGTACCTTGCCTTCTTTTTTCGATTCTCTTTGGATTGTCAATGGATTACCACGTCTTTCTGTTATCACGCATCAAGGAGGAATTCGACAAAGGTGCTTCTACCGCCGAGTCTGTGGAGAAGGGGATTGCGAGTACCTATCGGACTATTACTAGTGCTGCTCTGATTATGGCAGGAGTTTTTTTTGTAATTGCAAATCTTGAGCTTCCGATTATGAAGCAGTTAGGAGTCGGGCTCGCAGTTGCGGTCTTGCTTGATGCCACCATTATTCGAGCGGTGTTGTTGCCAGCCTCAATGGTGCTCTTGGGCGAATGGAACTGGTACCTTCCGAGGTGGCTCGCCTGGTTACCGAAGATTAAAATTGAAGGGGAGTAGAGAGAGGAAGCGGAGAGCCTGTTAACCCAGGCCGAATACCGGCTGGGCTAACAGGCTTTACAAGGTAACCTAGTTAGAGAGTGGTCGAGCGTGGGGTTGTACTCGAATCTCAACTCGTCGGTTCTCTTGGTCAGCAGTGTTATCTGGGCCCTCGGCTTCGCCAACGGCTTCGATAGTTACTCCAGCTGTTTCGAAAACTTTACGCGGAGCTCCCATGCCAACAAGTGCGTTGAACACAGCGTCAGCTCTACGCTTTGCGAGTCCTTTGTTGTAAGGCTGTGAAGAAACAGTATCAGTGAATCCTACAATCCCAACTGAGGACATTGGATACTTTTTCAATAAAGCAGCAACTTCCTTAATGGCTCCATGAGCTTTTGAGTTTAGCGATGAACTGCCAGTCGCGAAGTACACGTTTGTAACTGTAAGAGTTACATCTTTAGTGACGTGCATGCTTTCAAGATGAAGGAGTCTCTCATCAAGAATTCTCTGAAGTGCATCTGAAGCTTTCTGTCGGTGCTCGAGGGCAAGCTTTGCATGCTTTTCGCCCGCCTTCTGGAAGCGAGGCTTATTACCGTAGACTTCAGGCTCGGAAGTCATATTGTTATGAATTCCTTCTGCACTTTGTAGGTGATAATCAGCCTTAACAAGGTGAGTCATGAACGGACCAAAGTGAGGCGCAGCTGCCTTTTCGATATCGCGCTCCATTGTTGTTGTGTCAGTGGTGGCACAACCAGCGAGGCCGCCAAGGATAATCCCAGCAGCGAGTGTTCGAATTAGTGAATCTCTGAACATCATTTTCTCCTCAAGTTCGAGTTTTAGAACGCCAATAGGGGTAGACCCTTATCCTCCGAGAGGCAAGGGGGGATCGGTAAAGTGCTTCAGTTAGAGGACGGTGGAATCTTTTGAGGTGGAATCGAGAGGGGGTGGGCGAGTGAAAAGCTCAATAAATAGAAGTAGATAGCCACCTGACAAAAAAGTTCTTGCCTGAGCGCTAATGATGTGATAATTTCACATCATTACGAGGAGATTTCCTTTGTGCCGAAAAATAGCGAGGTCATTCCAACCGCCATACGACTGCTGCTTCGACCGGTGCTTCGGCTTTGCGTTCGTAATTCCATCAAACTCCAGGAAATTCTTGAGATGGTGAAGCTTGTGCTTGTTGATGTTGCAAAAGAGGACCTCGAGAGGAACGGTGAAGCCGTAAGCGCGAGCAAGCTAAGTGTTGTTACCGGGGTTCATCGAAAGGATGTAACTCGGTTGGAGCGAAGCGGCGGCGAGTATAAACGACCTGATAATCAGATAGCGAAGATTATGACGCAGTGGCAGTGCGACGAGAGATTTATAACGAAGGCGGGCAAGCCACGAGTGCTTCACTGTGAAGGTCGAGATAGTGAATTTGCAGAGCTTGTCGGCTCTGTGAATGGAAAGGATCTCAGTAGCTACTCAGTGCTGTTTGAGATGGAGCGTTTGGGCATGGTTGAGCGTAAGGGGAATTCTCTAAAGCTCAAAGGCCGGGATTATATTCATGGTGATGATGTCGAAGCAGGATTAAAAGTCCTTGCAGCAGATGCAAATGATCTTATTGCTGCCGTTGAAGAGAATCTCTTCGAAGAGAAAAATGAGAAAAATCTTCATCTGAGAACCGAGTTTGACAGAATTCCCCTCACAAAACTTGAAGAAGCAAAGCGATGGCTGCTTGAGGAGGGAAGTCAGTTTCATAAGCGAGCCCGACAGTACTTGAGCCGCTTAGATCTCGATCTAACACCTACAGAAGACTCTAACCAGCCTGTCCCCTGTGGACGAATAGCCGTTGGTACTTTTGGAGTCAGTGAGGAACTAACAACACAGAAGGAGAGTCGGTAATGTTGCGAGCTTTTAGAGGGCAGCTGCTTTTTGCCCTGTTAAGTTTACTTCTCGTCGGTTGTGGGGGGAGCACCCAAGGAACCGGCGGAGTTGCAATCGAAGGAAGGATTTTTCGAGGTGATGGCTCTGCGCTATCAGATCTTCTCGTTACAGTTCTTGAGACCGGAGATTCTGCAACAACTGATTCGAACGGCGATTTTTCGGTCGCTACAGACCAAATAACACAGGCATCATTACTCATTGAGGGGGGTGCGATCGCTACCCAAGTCCAAGTGAATGATATTCCTCAGACGGCGGCTCGGGTGAGGGTGTCGATCGAAATTGAAGAGCAATCGAATGTCAGCAAGTTGAACGAAGTTACGTTTTCAGAGCGAGAAGATTCTTCGAGCGGCAGCTCTTCTGGAGATGACGACCGACCGGGATCTAAGGATGACGATGATGGTCGAGATGATGACTCTCTGAATTCTGGATCCGGTAGCTCAAATTCAAGTAGTTCGAGTGATGACGATGGCCTTGATGACGATGGCCTTGATGACGATGGCCATGATGACAACGGCCTTGATGACAACGGCCATGACGACGATCCAAGTGGCGGTTCTGGTAGCTCTGGGGGATCGGGGAGCGACGACAATGATTCATCGAGTTCATGCACTGAGGTTGATGCCCGGGGTGTCATCAGTGCGCTAACAGTATCCACCATTACGGTCTCGGGTACGACGTACGCCATTACTCAGCAGTCGAGAATCCGTGATGCCCAAGGGGAGGAGATCTCTCTTGGAGGTTTGGCTGTTGGAATTGAGGTGCGTGTTCAAGGTGATTGCGAGGGAAGTTTGCTTGTAGGGAAAGACATTCGAATAGAGGACTAATAGGGATAATTAGGAGAATAAGATGAAGAAGATGTATATCGAATTGTTGTTAATAGCCATGGTGTCGTTGCTCGCGACGCCAGTATTGGCAAAGGATGGTGATATCAAAATCTGTGGCACCATTCAGAGCATAAACTCAGGACAAGTAACGCTGAATAATGTTTCTTATCAGCTTTCAAGTAGTACTGAGTACCGAAACGAAAATGACCAACGCATTTCACGGCAAGATTTTTCTGTTGGTGAGCTTGTCGAGCTTCGAATCCGAGACGGGCGAGTGGACGAGCTCGAAAAGGAAGACGAAGCCGGTTGTGGCGGCGGAAGTGGTAGTGATGATGGCAGCGGAGATGATGGCAGTGGAGATGACTCCGGTGGCAAGTCTGATAGGAATGAGCAGGAGTTCTGCGGGCAGATTGAGGCGATAAGTGACTCTTCTATTACCGTGGGTGGCCAAACGTATGAAATTACCTCAAGCACTGAGTTCGAGAGCAAGGGGGGCACCAGTATTTCATCTAGCGCTCTTTCAGTTGGAGATTGGGTCAAGATTGAGTTGCGAAATGGCATTTTGCATGAAGTGGATTTTGAGAGTAGCTCAGGTTGTCGTTCTCATAAGATTTGGAGCAAGGGGAGCGGAGATGATCGTGGAGATGATCATGGAGGCGATCGAGCTGACGATTCTTTCAAGAGAGTTCGCTTGAGAACAAAACTCTCCTCTCCGGATGATGTAAGAACTTCTGGTCGAGGATGGACACGATATGAATCACGAGCGAAAAAGGGAAAATCTAGAGACCGACTTTCGATGAAAGTTAGTGTTGTTGTCTCTAACGATGTCCCAGTGCTCTTCACTAGTACCGATGGAAGTGCGCCTCAATTTTTTGCGTACATCCAGAGAGGAACTGAAACACTGGCTGTTTGTGAATTCGAATTAGATAACGTTGCACGAGGAGTTGCGGAGTACAAAGTTGATCTGAGAGAGCGCTCAGGTTCCTTTTCTGCAAAGAAGGGATATTGTGATGTTGACCTCTCCCAGTCTGGGGTGCAAAACGCAATTCCTTCTTTAACGAAGGGTGACGACATCTCCGTTGTGCCGATGAATTTAGAGACCTTCTTGGTAGGTCAGCTTTAGTGGTGACCCCATAGTGGACGGTTCTATATTTAGGACGTCTGCTGGAGAGACCGAATCTTGGAGGGGGCTTCGTCGCCCCCTCGTCATTTTCCCTGCTCTAACTGTATGATTTTGCAGCGTATTGTGTAAGCTGTATGTCTTTTCAGGGAAAACCGTACCTTTAGATATTGCTTCATCCCCCCTCCTGGTGTAACGAGTTGCTAATAAAGTGCTAACGCGATGCTAATAATTGTCGCTGTATTTAATTACTGGGGGGTTAGCAAATGGGGGGATTACAACAGGATAAAGTTCGAACATTGAGTGACCAGGGTGCCGAGCAGATTGGTCGGCCCGCTGGGATTAAGGATGTTGGAGCGCTTGCTTACTTAAGAGATCGTCGTGATGACATCGATCACGAAAGAATGAAAGTCGGAAGATCCTCCTTTGTTCCCCTTGATCAAATTCCAGCCGATCCTGCAGTTTCTGATCCCCTTGAAATTTTAATGCGTGCCGAGGAGCTCAGTCGTAAGGTGATGGAGGGGAGTATCGGTATGCTTCCGACGAGCGGGGTCGCTGATCATAATGGAGTAAGCGCCACACCATCGCAAAATGGTCACAAACTAAATGGCCACTCCCATAACGGTCACAGTGTTGCTGACCCTGATAATTTCATCGAGATTGTTGAAGATCGTAAAGCGCAGCTTGCCGCACAGATGAAGCGGGATGGTGAAGTAGAGCCATTGATTATCGAACCTGATGGTGAAGACCTCGTTCGTGATGGTGATCGACTTGCCAAGGTGATGAAGCGCGGGATGTCTCAACAAGAACGAAGGGACTTTAGAAGACTTCGGCAATCTTTTTAGCCTTTTTGAGCTCGTCCTATAATTAGAATTGCCGGACTAAAATGGCAGTGCACTATTTCGTGTAGCGGAGCTCTGGATGTTGCACAAACCAGTCCAGGGAGTCTCTTTGGCCAGTATTTGCAACAAAACCGATGAGTTTCCATCTCCGCTCGCTCGGTGAACCGGTGAAGACCCCCAACATTTTCTTCTCCATGAGTTCTTCAATCGACAGGGGTACGTTGTCTGCTACCTCAATTTGGACCTGATGGGAATACATCGGACTTGGGCCTGAGTTTATACTTGGGTAGTCAACTTCGTATTTCATCTCCCCTTCACTTTCTCGCTCTGCAACTTGTGCAACAATTACGACATTGGAGTTGAAGAAATTTTTAAGGGAGGCCTTTGGGTTTTCACCTTGAGTTTCAACGTAGATGGAGATGTTTCCATCGGTAACGGGTCGTACCGGAGAGGTATTGGCCGAACACCCTCCAAGTATCAGAAGGAAAAAGAAGAAGAGCGGCCAGACAATGGAAACTGGACAATTGCTGTAACGCGACTCTTTCATTCGCTCCCCTTTGTATAGATAGGACTCGGCAACTACTAGAAGCGGTCTCATAGGTATTTATGAGGCTGCGGCTAGGTGATTTTGAAGGAAGTGCTATGCATGCAATTCGCGATTTGCCCTTAATGACTCAGCGTAAGCCAAGTATTCCTTCTTTTTCATTTTCAGAAGGTCTTTCGACGCAAGGTCACAGTGCGCAAAAAGCGGACAGCGCTTACACGCCTTCCTCTCTTTCTTCCCGTACTTCTCGCAGCATTTCTTCTTCAGTTTCATTGGGCTAGCAAAGGGGCCACTTTCTCTAGAGCATCGGTACTGTGATGCAATGACCCGAATATTCAGTTATATCGATGGTAATGGCAATGGACTATAGCTAAATCGTGAAGTCACTTGGCATGCCAATTTTGCATCGTAATAATATCAAAGAGTTGGGCAGCGGCGAGCACTAGATGCGGCTGAACGAGATAGGACGGATCGGCCGTCGCGCTCTATCTCTCCCGATCGGGGAAGCGCTCGACCAATCTGAGCCACCTATAATTCGATTTCTTGCCGTGATTTGCCAAAAGATTAGATGCCCCGGACTGGAGTGCCCGCGCAAGCGGCCACTGAACTCGCCGTAGCGGACACATTTAGAACTTTACTCATAGCTCCTCTAGAACCACCGAACTTTCAAGAAGCGGGGTGAACGCCCGATGAGGGCGAGAGGGGCGGCCGCCCCTGGGCTCAAATGCCGAATGGAAAGAAATGGCTCCCCGGACTGGACTCGAACCAGTGACAAGCTGATTAACAGTCAGCTGCTCTACCAACTGAGCTACCGGGGACCATCAATTTGCAGCGAGAACTTAAATTCAAGACATCCGTACGTTGGTAGAGCAGCTTGCCAGCTTCGCTGACAATAAACTTTAGCTGCCCAACCCTCAAACTCCTTCGGAGTTTGCCATCCTAATCGGATGGACCGGGTGTCTCAGGCCCCGCTATCTCGCTTCGCTCCGAAGGCCTTCGACCAACTGAGCTACCGGGGACCATGCTGAGCCATGCTGAGCTATCGGGGGGACCCATAAAGGTGGACCCAGAAGTAGCAGGGCTAAGGACAGGAATGTTCTTAATTACGGGGGAGAAAATCAAGAGGCTAACCACTAACCATTGAAAATGAGTAGTTTGGATGGCAAATTTCACCTGATGAATAGTACCAAAGAGCTGATCTTTTCGTTTTTGGGCCTTGTGGCCTTAATTATCCTCGTCCTCTCCAGTGATCTGTTTGCAGCTCCAGGTCCCTTTGGATTTGGTTATGCAGAGCTTCATGAACCGATGACTACCGATCGTCCGGATTTCACAGAAAGCACCAAAACCATCCAACGCGGTCACCTTCAGGGGGAACTGGGTTACCGCTTTACTTATGATGATGACTCAGATTCCTCGTCTCACGATATTCCAGAGACGCTCTTACGTTTAGGCGTGCTCGATATTGCAGAGGCTCGGTTTTCCTTCACGGGATATCAAAATGTCGAAGACGCAGGTGATAGTTCGTATGGAATCAGTGATCTTTCGGTCGGTACAAAAGTTAAAATATTTGAAGCATGTGAGTGTAATTTTGAGCTCAGCACTATCTTTGAGATCACAGTTCCTAGCGGCTCCTCGGACCTTTCCCAAGATGATGTTTCACCCAAAGGAACATTGCTTTGGGCATATGACTGGGGAAGCCCACTTTCTGTTTCCGGTAATTTTAATTTTGATGTTCCTGTAGACAACGGGGACTACTACTTTGAACCTTCCGCTTCGCTCTCGTTCGGGTATGCCATGACTGATAAGCTTGGAGCTTATGCTGAATACTTCGGGTTTTATCCGAGTGGAGGAAATGCTCCCTCCACGGTATCTACTCATTATTTGAACGGAGGGTTTACATACCTACTTGATACCAACCTCCAGTTAGATATTTTGTCGGGATTTGGGATAAACGATGCGGCAGATGATTACTTCTGTGGCTTCGGACTTTCCTTTCGAATTTAATCCCGCCTCATTTCCTCCTTAACTTATACTGGAGGCAATTGAAATTGCCGGAAGCCCCCGGAGGGACAATACATACTAGCCGCCAAAAACAGGCAAAAGCCCAGTAGCTTTTGACCGTGAGAACCGGGCATCTTCATTGGCGGCTAGTATAACTCAGGCCAGACAAACTTCTCTGTAAAAAAGCAGATCTAGTTCGAGATAAGCTCATCAATCGCCTCAACCCGCTGGAGAGAAGCCTTCGCTCGCTGCCAATCCAAGGTATCGGTGCGTTCGGTCTCTATGTACTTCTGAAGCTCTTTTCGCTCTCCCGCATACCCATCACGGTCGACCGTTTCGGAGCTGTCAGCGACATCAGTTAAAATCAGCAAAGAATTATTCTGATGGCTGATAAATCCACCAGCAACTACGAGTCGCTTGGCAGACTTTCCAGTCGCCTCAACATATTGCAACACCCCAACACCTAAGAGGCCTGTGTAGCTCGTGTGGCCTGGAAGGATACCGATCTCTCCAAGCTCAGAAGGAATGGTGACTTCCGAAACCTCCTGCTCGAGAAAGATCCCCTTAGGAGTACAAACCCGCAATGTGAACGTATCAGCCATCTATCAAATTCCTTATGCAGCCTTCTTTTTCGCAGATGAAGCCATCTTCTCTGCCTTTTCTCGGGCCTCTTCGATAGTTCCAACATAGAGGAACGCCTGCTCAGGAAGGTCATCGTGTTGACCCTCAACAACTTCCTTAAAGCTTCGGATGGTATCTTCGAGCTTAACGTAGATACCAGGAGTTCCTGTGAACTGCTCAGCAACGAAGAACGGTTGAGAGAGGAATCGCTCGATCTTCCGTGCTCTCGCAACGATAAGTTTGTCCTCTTCAGAGAGTTCATCAATACCAAGAATAGCGATAATGTCCTGAAGATCCTTATACCGTTGCAAGGTCATCTGAACCTTTCGGGCAACGTTATAGTGTTCTTCACCAAGCACTCCTGGCTCAAGGATTGTGGAAGTTGAGTTTAGTGGATCAACCGCAGGGTAAATCCCCTTCTCCGCAATGCCTCGAGAGAGAATGGTTTGCGCATCAAGGTGAGCGAATGTTGTCGCCGGCGCTGGGTCCGTCAAATCGTCCGCTGGTACGTATACCGCTTGTACAGAGGTAATAGATCCCTTTTTCGTCGAAGTGATCCGCTCCTGCAGCTCTCCCATGTCAGTCGCGAGGGTCGGCTGATATCCCACCGCACTCGGCATACGGCCAAGAAGTGATGACACCTCAGACCCTGCTTGCAAGAACCGGAAGATGTTATCAACGAAGAGGAGTACGTCTCGTCCCTCTTCATCACGGAAGTACTCAGCTGCGGTAAGAGCAGAAAGACCTACACGGAAACGTGCTCCTGGCGGCTCGTTCATCTGTCCATAGACCAGACAGGCCTTATCTAATACGCCAGACTCTTTCATCTCGTTCCAAAGGTCGTTTCCTTCTCGAGTTCGCTCTCCCACTCCACCAAAACAGGAGTATCCCCCGTGCGCCTTGTCGAGGTTGTTGATGAGCTCCATGATTACAACTGTTTTTCCTACACCAGCTCCACCAAACAATCCGATCTTTCCCCCTTTGAGGTACGGACAGAGGAGGTCGATGACCTTGATACCAGTTTCGAAGATATCCTTTGAGGTTGCTTGATCCTCAAATGTTGGAGCTTCACGGTGAATCGGCCATCGGTTTTCAGTTTCAATTGGTCCCATCTGGTCAATCGGTCTTCCGATAACGTCGATAATTCGTCCTAGTGTCTTTTCACCAACCGGAATTGAAATCGGGGCACCAGTATCAATAACCTCCTGCCCGCGAACGAGTCCGTCGGTACTATCCATCGCGATGCATCGAACTCGGTTGTCACCAAGATGCTGCGCCACCTCAAAAGTGAGGTTATTCACCTGATTATCAATGGCTGGGTTAGTAGTTAAAAGGGCGTCGTAAATTGAAGGAATTCCTCCCTCCTTGGGAAATTCGACGTCACATACAGCACCGAGAATCTGTACGATCTTCCCTTTTCTTCCTGTACCGCTATGGGCTTCGTTCATTCCTGTACTCCTAACAGTCTATAAGTCCTAGATTCAAAAATTCTTCTTTAATCACTAAGCGCTTCTGCCCCGCCGATGATATCGAGCAGTTCAGAAGTAATTGCTCCCTGACGCAACTTGTTGTGGGTAAGGGTAAGTGACTTTGCTAACTCTCCAGCGTTCTTCGTTGCAGCATCCATAGCAACCATCCGGCTTCCGTGTTCGCTCGCCTTGGTATCCAAAGCAGCCTGCTGAATCCGAGTTCGAAGAATTCTGGGGACGAGTGATTCAAATACTTTCTCAGCCGAAGGCTCAAAAAGTGTTAACGAAGAAGCTAATGATGCTTCATCGTTTGATTCATCCCCAGCAGTGGATACTGCCTGGAGCGGCAACAACTGCTCCAACGTTGGCGTTTGGCTCATTGCTGACTCAAATCGCATGTAAAGAATAAATACCCGATCCACTTCCCCTTTCAGGAAGGCATCCTCTACGTCTTGCGCAACTTCTTCAATTGGCCAAGCAAGCGCCTCTTCTGGGAGGTCATCAAGCTTCTTAAAGCACGTGTAGCGCTTCCTCACGACATGTTCACGCGGCTTTTTCCCAAGAACATACACATCTCTTTCCGCATTCGGGTAATCCAATGCGATGTCCTTTAGCGCCTTATCAACCTGCTTATTTACGTTTGCGTTAAAAGCGCCGCACAGCCCACGGCTTCCGCCGGCTACAATTAATCGCACACGACGAACTTCAGCTCGCTCTTCCATCAACGGATGAGTAAGCTCGCTCGTATCTGTCACCGAAAGCACCTGTCCAACGAGTTCTCCCAACGCGTCAGTGTACTGACGTGCCGAATTCACGGAGTCTTGTGCTTTGCGCAACTTAGCCGCCGAAACCAACTTCATCGCATAAGTGATTTTTTTGGTATTCGAAACCGACTTAATTCGTCGCTTGATATCCTTAAGACCTGCCAAGGTTATTCTCCAATTGGGTCAACAGTTAATCTCTACGCAGCAGCGCCTGAGTGTGCTCCCTTGTTCCCTTCAAGCTTTCCGGCACCGTTTGAATGCGAACCGGAACCTGAAGAAACGCTCGTCACACCTGCAAGAAACTCCGCTGCGAAATCACCGAAAATGACATCAAGCTTTCCAGTTATCTCATCATCAAGAGCTTTCTTTTCTCGAAGCTGATCAAGAACATCCTTGTGATTCGCCTTCAGGTGTTGATGCAACGCTTTCTCAAAAGTGCGGATCTGAGAAACATCGAGATCATCAGTGTGCCCCATGTTCACCGCCAAAATTGAGAGAACCTGCTCAAACACATTCATCGGCTGGTATTGATCCTGCTTCAAAATCTCAACGAGGCGCTCTCCACGAGCTAGCTGCGCCTGCGTAGCGGCATCAAGATCTGAGCCGAACTGAGCAAACGCCTGCATTTCCCGATACTGAGCGAGATCAAGTCGAAGCGTTCCAGCTACTTTTTTCATGGCCTTGATTTGTGCAGCTCCACCCACTCGGGAAACAGAGATACCTACGTTTACCGCTGGTCGTATGCCAGAGTTAAAGAGGTCTGTTTTGATGATGATCTGACCGTCAGTAATGGAAATACAGTTTGTT
>JAGRAT010000289.1 GCA_020434495.1 Bdellovibrionales bacterium
GAGAAGTGCAGAGCACGGTCAAACTGAGTCGATGTCTTCAGCTCTCCGTGCACGGGTTCAGTTGCGAGCTGGTGAATCGCAGCCGTTTAAGTTTAAGGCGTCCGATGCGCCCGAGCGGGATAGCTCGGGTAAGGTTAGCTCTCGGGTCAAGTTAATTTCCGGTAAAATCCTTAGAGAGGAATAGCACAGGGGGGGTCACACCGAGAAAAAATGCAGGAGGATAAGAGCTTCTCGCTTTTGACCTGATCACTTTTCATTTCTACCGCTTCCCGATAAGGTCTCCAAAAATTGAGGAGAGATATCAGATGAGTGATTCGGAACACGATCTTGTAAGCGAGTTTCCAGAATTTAGGGACAAAATCCACGATTTAAAAGTTACAGATGGGCACTTCCGAGCGCTCTTTGAGCGTTATCACGAGGTAAACAAACTCGTCATGGCGGCTGAGCATCGAACTCAACCGATGTCAGAAGAGGAAGAGGGAAAGCTTAGGAAAGAACGGATGCAACTTAAAGATGATCTCTATTCCATTTTAACTACGGAATCCTCCTAAGATTGCTAAGGGATTAGATACGTAAGCTAACTTGTCACACGTCACGCAGTGCTAGTCGGCTCTGCTGACGTAGGTGCCCTCGGCAGTATTGACGATAATTTTTTCCCCTTCTTTCACAAAGGGTGGAACACTCAATGATAGTCCGGTTTCGGTCTTTGCTGGCTTTGGAGAGTTCGTCGCTGTGGCCCCTCGAATGGCAGGCTCTGTCTCTGTAACAGTGAGGATGACGGTCATTGGCAGTTGAATGCCGATAGGCTGTTCCTCATAGAGCGTAATCTGCACTTCCATTCCATCTTGAAGATATAGCCGAGCATCACCCAGGGTCTCTTCATCAAAGGTCACCTGCTCGTAGCTTTCGCTGTTCATAAAGTGATAACCAGTTGCATCCCCGTACAGATATGTTGCTGCCACAGTAAAGACATCAGCAGTTTGAATGTCTTCGGTAGCGCTAAAGCGGACTTCAGTTTGCGAGCCAGCGAGCAAGTTCCGGAGCTTGGTCTGCACACGAGCTCGTAAGTTCCCAGGAGTGCTGTGCTGAAATTCCATCACCCTGTGAGGGACTCCGTTGTACATAATGACCATGCCTTTTCGAATATCGTTACCTTTCATGGACTCCTCTAGCTGGGTTTAAAAAGAATAGCGCTGAGTTTAGCTCAAAATTGGGAGGGAAGTTAAGAGGGATAGAGAAAATCAGGAGGATAGGGAGAGGGCAGCGAAACAGGACAACAGAACCCCCTTAACGGTAGAAGTGTTCTGCTTCTGTTAAGAGTGAGCGTCACTAATGACTTTCAATGGCTTCTCTGATCTTCGGATCTGAACTTCTTCACTAAAAGGAAAACGTTCCTGATGGATAGCATCGATGGAGACAACTCCTTGGCGTTTTAGCGCAGAGGTAACAGTAAGCACCTCATCGTCCTCCAACATGGCAATCAAGAGGTCGGTTGGTTTGACATCACCATACACTTCACGTTGGGCCACCCCAATAAGCGGTGAAGTACGGGGCCAGATCTGATTTCCTAGTGGGGAAGCATAGCGAGTAGCTGACTTAAACCACCCGGTACTCCCATAGCCGGTAGAGACAACGCCCCCAGAGCCTTCCCAGACGTAAGATTCGCCGCGGTATGTAACATGCATCTTTGAACCTTTATCAAAGACCCGGTCAGCAATCGCCACTTCTGAAAGAGAGAGCGGAAGAATCTTGTCTCCCATCCTCGTTTCAATTCTTGTCCAATCTTCAACCAAATAGTTTCCATCCTTTAGTCGCTCTGCTAACTCTCCAAAATGATCAGCGGTAAAGTAGGCGTGAGCTCCTCTGCTGCCGTTTGGGCGTGGGTCCGAGTTAATGAAGAGCACCAACTGATCATCGACAAAGTGGGAAACTCGCTTTGCGTGGTCATCTCCTGAAGGAACAACGACGAGCTTGCTTGACTGGATAAGCGCTCGAATCTGTTCTTCTCCAAGGGAATAGATATCATGCACTCTATCTTCCGGAATAATTTGGGTAAGTGTGCGTAAGCTTTCACGATGGGTTTCATGGGCCTCTAATCGAGATGCTATCTTATCTTCTGCAACGCCCCTTGCTCTCAGGGTAGCGACTACATCATCGATATCCGCGTCCTTATTAGATCGCTGGAGATTTCGGAGCTCAAACTCGATCTGGGACATCTTTGGAAATACAACCATCTCATCTGGCGCTATAGATAGTGGTTCTGTTGCGGTTGGTGGTCTTGGAATCTCTACTGCATCGGCCAGAGACCCTAAGTATCCGTGGCGTCTTGATTCTGCAATGGCGAGGATCTCAATGCTTCGAGCGATGTCACCGATTTTCGAATTGCCATCAGTTGGGGAGAGGAAGAGACGTTGATAGAGCTCTGGGAGTTCTGCATCTCCACGCCTCGCCATATCCACCACGGTTCTTGGCAATGTTGAAGGGTCATAGATGCCAAGCTGCCTGACTGAATGGAAAAGGGAGCCGAGGTCTGCTCCCACAGCTGCGATCTCATCCCCATTGAAGGGACCAAATCCTAATCGGTCATCATTTGGGCGGCTGGGATCTGGTCTCATTGTGGGCTCGAAATCTCTTCCAATTTGGATTGAAGAATCAGGATAAATTTATCCTTTGGACTATTCAAAAAGAAGATATTGACCCGAGATTTTTGGGCACGAACGTCGGTTTAAACGAAAAAACATCACCACCTGATTCTTCTCAGGTGGTGATTTAACGTATTGTCCCTACTCAATTTCTTGTGGTGCTGAGCTCTCGCCCTTCAATCGGTTCCGCCGCTCAATGTAGGCAGAGAGGAATATTGCACCGAGGCCAAACATCGCAACTACCATCCAGGGACTATAGATATTGAAATCAACAGCCATCTCTAGATGATGGAAAAGTGTTATCCCTAATCCAATTAGCCCGAAGAAATAGGTAGCCGGTCGATCCAACACCTTCCCCGCAAGAATTGCTGCAATAGATACCGAGATAGCTAGGAGAGAAGAAGTCACCGAAGGATAGACGAGTCCATTTAACACCAATGTTGGGACACTAAACATAACAGCGGTGAACTGGTAGTTGTCTCCTGGAGAGGTTGTAAGCCGAGAACAAATAAGCAGCATTATGGACAGTGGAACAACGATTAGAGGTATCGCGTATTCTGCAGGAACTGAGTAAACATCGATAAACTCTGCCGAGAATATCAGGCTCGCTAGGGAGGCTGGTATCATAGCAAAACCTTGGAGGGATGCTTTGTAAGAATCGCTCGCTGAGTATTGAGGAATCACCACAAACATAAGTAGCGCAACCCCTGCAAACACCGACCCGATAAAGAGGGCTGAGGTGTCGTACAGGTAAAGAGTTCTGCCGATGAGTAAGATGGTTGGGAAGAAGAGTAGGGTCCGGAGCTGCTTGCCCTCAGGGGTTTTAAAAACCCGCTCTTTTCTCCAAAATTTTGCATCGAGGGTAACCGCAGTCATCAAGCTGAGCATTCCAAGCCAACCGATGATGTCTGGGTTTCGCACGGGGAGAAGGAGCAGGGAAGAGAGACCGAGGTAAGCCATAGTTACCTCTTTTGCGTGTGGCCGTACAAAAACGCTATTTGCAAAATAGGTAATCGGTATCAGCAGAAGAAGCCCGAAGATCGTAACACTTATTGCCGTCATCGGGCTGTGTGCTTGAAAGTGCACAAAGTCGGGATATTGAATCGCAGTTGCAAACCGTTCTGGGAATACTGAATAGAGGAACCCGCCAAGCTGTGCAAAGTGAATCGGCACAACAAAGGCTGCTACTCCAAGGAGCGTTCGAGCCGCCCGGTCGTCTTTCAGGAGCACACCACAGTACGCTCCCAAGATGGCGAGTACTCCGGTAAATCCAAGGAAGGACATGTAGCGTCCAATCTGGTCGAGATTGTCCCACCGCTGCAGCAGGAATATAGCTGAAGCCACGACGAGCAGAGCCGCTCCAAGCCTTCTCAGTAGCACCGGAATAGAAATTCCGGCACTCTCCTTTTTCTTCGGGGAGCGAGAAATTCCGTTATTCGGTGAAGCGGCTGAATCAGGATAAGAAGTTACCGATGAAAAGGGGGGTGTTCCGCAAGTCATCTCTTGAGTTTCCATGATGTGTTCCTTTTTCAAAAAAGTGATTTTTAACTGAGGGATTGGAGTTCTGCCTCTAACTCTCGGTGTTCCTCCTCGGTAGCGAACTGGTCTTCAAGATCGTCAAAGTCTGTCACCGAAGGGTCAGCAATCGCTTCGTATTCGGTTACTTTTGCCTCCCATCGATCGAAGACATCGGCGATTTCGGTAACGAGATCGACCTCTCTAGTACCGCATGTAGTGCGCGCAAGAGCATTGGACTCTCTCGTTCTCATAATGTTTCGTTGACGTTTTAGTTCAACGAGCTTGCCTTCAACCGCAGAGAGCTCCTTCTTTAAAAGCACCTCAGTTTTGCTATGTTCCGCGAGTTGAACCTCTAATGCGCTGAGTTCACGCTCGGCTCGCTTTTTCCGCCGTAAACACTCGATAGCCTTTTCCTTGTCTTTTTCCTTGCTTTCCTTAGCCCGCTCTTGCCAGGTAACTGCGCTTTCGTTGAGCTCACGAATGCGAGTTTTCAGCTGCTGACCGTCCTTTTCGACT
>JAGRAT010000290.1 GCA_020434495.1 Bdellovibrionales bacterium
ACCCACGTAAACTTTTAGGCCAGCAGCTGGTTTCTCACTAACTTGGGCACCAGTTGCTCCACCTTGTTGAGCGGCATCAATATTCAACGCAAAAGCCGCGTCGGCTCCGTCTTTTACATCTTCAGTGGTCAGACCTTTGCTTCCGAGTACCTGGCGAAACTCGGCGATCTTTTTGCTCACATCTACGCCTGATTTCGTATTCATATATACGCCGATGCCAGGCAGTGGAATGTCATCTTTCATTTCAAAGAACAGCACTCCCTGTGTTACCAGAGTGTCTCTTCCTGGAGTGAATGGGAGGAAGCCATTTTGGTCCAACCAATCAACGATATCGAGAATGCCGCTGTCAGCTATCTGCTGTTTTGCGTTGTTCTGAGCTTGGGCTTGATCTGGACTCTGAGCCCCGGGCAGGGCAGTGTTCGCAGTGTCCGCCCCTGCGGTGATATACTGAGTCAGCATCTTCTTCCAAGAAAAGTCTGCACCATAGACTCCTTCTACCTGTTTGGCGTACTGCTTTGCAGCATCTCGTTCCATATCCCAAAAGAAGTATCCGTAGGTGGTCGGTGGGAGTTTGTTCGCTAGTGGGAGATCGAGAAAAGATTTCGCAGGAGGTAAATCAGCTTTTGCAACTTGCTGACTCTCTTCCTTCTTCCCTTGGCACCCGAATGTCCCAAGTACGAGAGTTCCTACTACCAATGCCACTCCAGCGAATCGGAGATTTTTCTTCATAATGCCTCATCAATCGTTCTTTCAACTGCTCGACCGTGGGGAAGAGCGGAACCAGACTATCGAGAGATTGAGGGCAGCACAATCATAGAGTAGGCTCAGACTGTTCCTTTTGGGGGGAAAGTCTTGCATTGGCGACGATCGACACAAAATTGAAGAGCGCGTGACACACAATAGCGGTCAAAATAGAGCCGCTCCACTGTGTCAGAAAGGAAAAGTACAATCCTGCCACAGTATAGAGCAGCAGGAGAGGGGCAAAGTGCCTGAGCTTGCCAATGAAGTGTACTGCAGCAAATATGACGTTTATGGCCAGAATCCCAAGTTCTGCCGGTAGCAAGAGCAGGAAACACCAGGTAAGCAATCCACGAAAGAAAAGCTCCTCGCCAAGTCCGGAGGCGATGCCAACGATGAATGCTTGGGATGGGGAGAGCGCGAGGCAAAGGGGACGAACATATTTTTCTTGGAATTCTAAGAGTCGTCTTCCAAAGAGAGATCCCTTGAGCATGACAGTGCGTTCTGTGAGGATCGAAAGAGAGAAGCTTGCAAGCAATAGCGGAACTGCTCCAAATATTCCCCACAGGAGTTCTTGAGCTCCCCAGCCGAAACATGCTCTTTCGGGTTCTCCAAAGAACCACGGAACTGAAATGAGAGCCAAAAGTCCTTCGCCAATAAGAGCAAGACGAACTATGCGAGATCCTCTTGGGGGAGCTTCCTGGCTGTCCACACTATTGGATGACTTCGTACTCATCATCTTTCTTTGATTGCTCACCGGGATGAGCCACGTCGCTCTGCTCTCTCATCTTCTGCAACAGGGCGTCATGGGTTTTCGTGAGAAGCTCAATCTCACCTTTTGGGAGCTCTTCCAGGAGGAGGGTAGATTTCTTTCCGTATTGTTCTTGGAACGAGATGATTCCGCGCATCGAAAGTCCTTCGAGGACTCCGGTGATGACTGCCAGTGAGGCGATCTCTGTTCTTGTAAACTGACCAGCATATTTTGCGAAACGGAGTTGCTGCTGGGCGGCGCGAACAAACATATTGTAATCGTAAACCCTCCGAGTTGCGTTTGAGACATGCGGGTGCGCTCGTTCGATATGTTTCTCTGTTTCAAGCAATCGATAAATCCAGAGCAAGCACTCGAGGTGAGAGAGGAGTAGCCCTGGGAATACGAATTCCTCCCCGCGGTTAGAGAATCGACGGAGGCCATCTTCGCCGAGTTCGAGGATCTCCGCTTTTTCTAAGATAGCAATATACTTGCACAGCTTCTCTCGATACTGCTCCCAGTCGGGCAGCAGGAAATCATGCCGAAGAAGTTCATAGAGAGGTCTCGCTTCACCCGTATCAATCGGGAGTTTCAGGGCGTTCAGGGTCGAAAGGATTCCCAAGGGAAGGTAAACATGTGCGAGCGAATTCTTGTAGAAGTCCGCTGTGTAGCGAACGTTTCCTGGGATGAAGAAGAGCTCTTCTCCTAAGTAGGTCGTTCGTTGGGTTACTCCACCAGAGTAGAAGTCGTGGGCATCATCCAATTCATTGGAGAGAAATCGCTCCAGGGCTGGAGTCGGGAGAGCGTATTGATCATTCCCTTCCATCTCGCGATACCAACCGGCAGCAACAACAAGCTGTTTAATCCAGCGCTGCAGCTGAGGACGTGGCAGCCCATAAGTCGGAGAGAGACAGAGAGAGAGGTAAGTAAGGCTACGCAACCCAATGCTTGTCTGGCCCTCAATGCTTCTACTGATTTCTAACGCGAGATGTTCGATGAGGTTGCTGGAGCCACTTTTCTTCCGCTGTTGCTCGCGATACTCGGAAAACCGAATCGCTTCTCCAAAGTGAATAATTACCTCTTTATACTTTTGACGAAGCACGTTTCGAGCGCGAAAGAGGGAAACGAGATTCTCTTCAATCTTCTCAGAACCAGTATTTTCCTTTGCATACTCCGTATCTTCGATTACATGCTCGTAAGAAATGGAAACCGGAACGAAGAGGACATCTTTCCGCTCCTTCTTTATGTAGGCATTCACCATCGTTTTCAGAAGGCCCAGCTTCGGCGGGCGCATTCTTCCACTTCGGCTCCGTCCTCCCTCGATGAAGAACTCCTGCAGGTGCCCCCGTTTTACGAGGTATCCGACGTATCTTCTGAGAACAAAGGCGTGAAGGCGATCCTGCGAGGCATTTCGTTTCACGAAGTACCCACCGAGAGTGCGGATAATCCACCCCGCGGGCCAAAAACTTAAATTCACGCCAGCCGCAATAATTGGGGGATTGAGATTCGCATCGTACAGCACTTGCCCGATGAGCATGTAGTCAAGGTGACTCCGGTGCATCGGAACGAGCACGATGGTGTCTTTTTTTAATGCGCGGGCAAGTCGTGGAAGGCCACGCACCTGAATGTCAGTGAACAAGCGGTTAAGAATGAATCGGACAATGATGGCAGCAGGAATAAAAAACCAAGCGCGAGGCCTAGCCGCGATAAGACGAAAGGCTCGCTTTGCTTGCCCGTGGAGTTCCCTCTCGGAGACTCCCATCGTTTTTGAGAGCTTCTGTAACATCTGCTCGTAGTCATGTCCCCCGAGGACGATTCGTTCTTGGGTCGAGAACTTCTGGAACGGGGTGCCGCGCACAATTTTTAGGTTGCTGTAGTAATCAAGCTTGAATTGACGGGTGAGTTTGTGAACCGTCGAGGTTTCGGAATGGAGTAATGAATTCGGCTCGCCAAAGATGATGAGAAGAAAACGACACCGCAACGGGGGGCCAAGGAGTAGCGCTATAAAGTCCCAGAGTTTCATTGTGTAAGACGGGTGGCTCCAAACGGGGCCTTTGCCGCGGAATATGTTGAGGGTAGAGAAAAGGGTGAGTTCCCGGACCTTGGTGAGCTCGGCAACTTCGGCAGGTTTATGAATATTAACGAAGTAAAAGGTGTCGGTCTGTGGGGAGAGCCCCTTTAAGGAGCTGATGTTTTCGAGATGACATCCAGATCGTCTTGCGAAGGAGGCGAGTGCTGATTCAACGATAACTGAGCTACTCTGAGTTACGAGCACCGGTAGGCTATTGCCCTTCACGAGTCTGCTGAAAGAGCTCGGAACGGGGAGAAAGTTGAAGTACCACGTCAGAAGACGTTTCACTACTTTTCGGACAAATCGCATGGGCCAGGAGTCTACGGTGCTCGGGGAGAGATGTCCAAGTTTAAGGTCTGATTCGAAGGCGGCTCAGGCCCTCTCTTAGCCCGTCCTCCAAGGCGAGGCGATACTCCCGCGAGAGTTCCTCGGAAAATGGGAGGCGGATGTAGTTTCGTTGTTTGCTTGCAACTGACGTCGAACGTAGCTCCCCCGAACTCCCCGTCCAGTGCAGAGTGAGCTCAACCGATGTGGAGACCAGTCGGGTGGCAATGAGGTCGTAGGTGGAAATAGAAACGTCGTTTATCTCAATTGTTAGGGTTGGAATGGCTCCATTTCGGATACTTAAGGGGTCCATTCTCTCAAGTTTCGGAGCAAATCCTGAGGCGACCATGACTTTGTAGCTGGAGTTAAATGAGAGTTGTTCTAACTCTCCAGCACCGGTGGAGCCAAAGGGGACAATAAGGAAGAACTGAGTACCCAATCTGCTGCCTACCGATTCTGAAATCTTCACATCTAAAAGGATGGGGGTCAGGTACGGACTTGCCCCGTAACGGGTAACTGCCTCTGGAAGAGGGGGATTAAGAAGCTCCGAGGTCTGACAGCCAATAGTGAGCAGGGAGAGGGGAAAGATTGAAATCAGCATAACTAACTGAAATTGCTTATGTAATTTCGAGTTCTGCACCATTCGCGGCCTTTCTCCGAATATTATTGGAGGCAAGTTACCGAACTGCCATCTAAAACCATAACAGTGATAGATGATTTTAATTATATCAACTAGTTGGTGCGGGGGCTCTCTGATTATTGCCAGAGGCTCGGATCGAGAACTGTAC
>JAGRAT010000291.1 GCA_020434495.1 Bdellovibrionales bacterium
GTGATCTCTTTCTGGTCTGAAAGAGCCATCTCAAAAGCACTCTGCGCCTTATCAATCTTCTCGCGAACGAGCTTTGTTGCTGTTGAAGTTGCTAATACCCCCGCTATCACTCCTACATCTGGATCGGCCCAACTCCCCTCTCTTGCTTCGAGGTGTTCGCTTAGTCGAATGAGTAATTTTGGAACGGAACGTACAGCGGATCCGGCTCGCCCACTTCCTGGCTTATCTCTAAAAAGAATCCTTTCAAGGACATCAGAGTTACAGAGAGAGGGCATTCCGTTAGCAACGAGAGCGGTGCGAAGAGCAGCTCGCCATTCCGGGGTAATCTTTGCTACATCCTTAGGGTAAGTATCTCGTAAATGATCTTCCTCTGAGTGCACTGGAGCGTAGTTCCTCCCGGCTTCATAGTTCTGCACTGCCTCTTTGGAGCCGTAAACACTCATGGCAAGATCTGCGAGCTTAGCCATTCGATGAACCCCCTCCCTTTCGGCTGCGCCTTCCCGAAGCGCCGGTGTTTCCCGAGTTCGTCTTGCAAGCTCCAAATCAAGCTCTACACGAATTTTCTGATACATCGGGGACTCAACCGGAGGAGGATCTGGGAGACGGAGAAGTTCCCTTTTCGTTTCCTTATCGAGCCGAGCATCAATAGCGAGCACTACTTCCGCAAGCCGCACACCGATCGAGTTAAATGGATTGGTTGTTGCGTTTCTCTCAGTGGCAAGAACCCTAAGATCAAAGGACACATCCCTAAGCGGTGGCACACCGCCTGCAACATCCTTTTGACCAAAAGCGTTCACAGCATCAAGGAATTCCTCCATTTTCAGCAGGCCACCCAATGCTCGCTCCCTCTCACTCTTCGTTCGAGACTTCCCCATCTTCTCGAGCGGTCGCAGCAATTGTCCAAGACGTTTAGTGGCAAAAAGCTCTGAAAGCTGCAGGTTCGCAACAGCGAGATCTGCTCCAGCCGTCGCAAGTGCTAGCCTCGCATCTAACCATCCTTCGTTGAGGCCTGCGTCCTGACAGATTTTTGAAGCGAGGGCACCGCCACTGATAAGGTTTTCTCGTGGGAGAGAATCTACCTTGTTAAGGATGGCTCCTACACTAACGAACTTTTCGGCAATTGGTGAATTCGTGATAGAGGTATTACTCCCTAAATTATCTACCGCAGCTGCTGGCATGGTGACTCCGTCTTAAAAGGCTCTTAGCAATTTACATCTCCCCATCACCCCCCAAAGAACCAACTATCTCCTCTAAAAACTTTAGCTTCTCCCAGAAAGCTCTATTGATTGCTCGCGCTCTTCGAATTCATCCATCAACTTCGAAAGTGGCCTCCGAATGCGGCGCGGAAGTTCGGACGCCTCAAATCGAATTGCCTTGCTCCCGTAAGAATTTGGCCCATACTCAGCCACAGCACTCATGAACCTATAAAATTCCATGTCAAAAAGTGCCAACTCATCATCAGTTGGAAAGTTGATCGACCACCGCACTGCTTCAACGAAAGAGCGAAGGATTCCCTTCTTCCCCACAGATTCCCGTAAGGCATCATATTCTGCTCTCGTCTCTTCGATTCCAAGTGACTGCTCCAACGACTTGGGTTCGGCACGTACTGTTCGCTTTAATGTTTCAACGAGCGGCAGAATAGCTTCTTTTCCAAAGCGGTTGCTAAGAAGATTCTGCGCTCTACGTGCTTGCAAGCACACTCCGCTCGAGTCCTCCCGAGTAGCCGAAATGATGCTTTCTGCCAATAGCAAAGGGAGATCTCCATTCTTAATGCGCTCATCTCCTTCCAACAGAGAGAGAAGCTCTTCTCTCCGCTCAGCGCTATCTGGATCAAAATTTCTCCGTACAGTCTCGATCTTTCGATTTACCAGGCATGAACGAACCTCCATCTCATTGACATCGGGAGCACTAATCTCATACTCGAGAACTCTCCCAGTTCGCTCTTCAAATGCTAGGCTCAGTCTTCGCGCATCACCCGGATCTTTAAATGCTACCGTTAGCGGCCCCTCGCCATCTTTAAACTCAACTTTCCAAAGAAGGTCTAAGGGAGTTTCTCCGTCATTCAGAACAACCGAACCGTGCTCAGCAAGCAATTCTTGAAATGTTTGCCGTTCAAAAGGAGTAAATCCTGGCAATTTATTGGCCTCTAACACGCGATAGTGAGCAATTACATCAAACATCTCGTCTCCTGATGACTTCACAGGGAACAGACTGCCTGTCCAAATCGCCTCATTCAAAAGAGACAAAATTTGGTTCAAAAAATGGATATCTAAAGAATCAAAAGCGGGATTTCTAGCAAGGAACCCAATGTTCAAAACTACTCACTATCGAACAAATAATCCGATTTCAGAATCAGCCTGCTATCGTCGTCTGCTTGAAGCAGCCCGGAAACTGCTCTCATTTGAAGGCATGAGCGCCAAATAGGTTCCTAGGATTTATAGAGAAAACCTCTCACTCACGAAATTGCTTTAGGTCAAGCTCCATGACTATCGTTCGAGGGCTCTTAAAATCACCGGCGAGGAAATCACCGCGCTCTCCGGTAACTTCTTGAAATCCAAATCGCTCATAGAGGTGCACAGCGGCTTCAAAGCCGCCCTTTCTTCGAGATCGGAGGTAGATGCTCTCATCGCCTCTCTCTACACCCGCTTCTATCATGTTCGCAATGAGCCATCGACCAAGCCCGAGATCTCGTCCCCGGAGATCTGCTTCCAGAAAAACATCGAGGACTTCAGCAGGTCTTCCATCTTCGCGATCAAGGAGTGCAGCCATTCCAAGAACCCCACCTCTGCATGATTTTACAAGCACCATGCTGTTTCCTGGTTTCTGAGCGAGCTCTAATTCTGTAGCGACAACCGCATGTTTCTCACGGTAGTCCCACATTCTTGTGCCTTGGTTTCTATACCCTTCTGATTCTGGGGTGGTGAGAGCCGCCTTGTTCACCTCGCCAGTAAGTAGAGCGCGTACGAATCTATCTATATGGGGTCGGTCGCGGTAAGTAGCATGCTCTATAGTGATAGGGAAAGAGCCCCGTTCTGAAAGTACCTCTCCCCTTAGAGTGTTGGCCTTCAGGGCCATCTCTTCAGCAGTTTCCGTTACGAAATCAAGATAGCTGAGAGCTCGATCTCTATTGAGTTCAGGTTGAGCTCCATCTCTTGGAGTCTTTGAATCAGCCTCACCGGGAGAGCTAAACATCGTCATACCGCACTACCTCCAACTTTCACCAGGGCGAATTTAGCTTCAGACCGCTCATGGCCACTTGCCTCTCCAGAGGGAAATGCAAGAATATTTTCCTAAGGAAGCTCTGAACAAGTCTTGTCAAGACGCTTACGACGACCATTAGGTAATCCGAAAACCGTTTGACCTTGACGGTTTACGTTTGACGTACTCGTCCCAGGTCATCGCCATCGAGACTTATTCAGAGATTCCCTAAGATAGAATCTAGTAATACTAATCTGCTCACCGAATCAAGCGTTCTACAAAAATGACCTCACCAGCTACATATGATGTAATTATTGTCGGTGCCGGTATCAGCGGTTTATACGCAGCCAAGCTCCTTACAGAACAGGGGAAAGAGAGTCTTGGACAGGCACTCATTTCTCCTACGTAAGCAATTTCGATAGGTTAATCGGCCTAGAGATCCGCCTGTCCTAGGATTTTGGATCTCTATTATTTTCGAGGATCGCTATAATCAGCTTTGACTCCCATCTTCCTTAATGGGCTTATGGATTTCCCTATTACTATTTGAGTTTGAGACATGGCATCATGTTCTTATGGATTGGAAAAAAAGAATTGTGAGCGACCCTCAAGTTTTGATGGGCAAGCCGTCCGTCAAAGGTACGCGTTTAGGGGTTGGCTTTCTTTTAGATATCTTCGCTCAGGGTTGGTCAAAGCAAGAAGTACTTGAGAACTACCCCCAGTTACAGGAAGAGGACCTAATGGCAGTCTTTGCGTACTCTGCTGCTAGGGTTGGAAACGAAGAGGTCACTCCAGTAAAAAGGGATTCCGATTCTTGAAAATCTTGGCTAACGAGAATTTCCCACTGGCCCCTGTCGAACTTCTACGGCAGGCGGGGCATGACGTGATCGCGATCGGAGAGGACTCCCCTGGAATATCAGATCGAGAGGTCTTGAAGCGGGCAGCATTGGAAAAGCGAATTGTCGTTACCTTTGATTCTGACTATGGAGAGCTTGTATTTTTTGAAGGGTACGAAAGCCCTCCAGCTATCTTATTGCTACGATTCGCCCCCAACAGTCCTAAAGAACCAGCGGAGCGTATATCCGCGCTAGTATCCGCCGACGAGAGCATCGTTAACGGTTTCTTCGTTGTTCTCGACAGAGATTCTGTGCGTCGCCGTCCGTTACCAAGGGACGAGGCTTGAGTTTTTACGTTTTCGGCAGCTATTCCCTTGCTGGAAATAACCAGTATTTTTATCAAACATTCCTCTGTGCACCCCGGTGTCCCCTGTGGTTAAAATAGAGAACAAAAATCCTACTGACCACCTGCTATGAACCCCTCCCTTGATTACGACGTTATTATTGTAGGCGCGGGAATCAGCGGTCTCTACGCCGCAAAGCTCCTTATCGAGCGTGGCAAACGAGTCTTAGTACTCGAAAAAGAAGATCGAGTCGGTGGAAGAATCAAAACAG
>JAGRAT010000292.1 GCA_020434495.1 Bdellovibrionales bacterium
GCGGGGGGTTGGAAAGTCATTAAAGTTCTCTGGAGTTCTGAGTGGGATTCGCTCTTACGTCGCGATTTTGACGGAGTTTTAAAGAAGCGGATGGAAGAGGTCTGTGATGGAGAGTATCAGAAGTACGTTGTCTCTCCCGGGAGCTATATGCGGAGTCATTTCTTTGGAAAATATCCAGAGCTCACAAAACTTGTTGAAGGGATGTCAGACGAGGAGCTGTGTAACCTCAAACGCGGAGGACACGACCAGGCCAAAGTGTATGCTGCGTATTCAGAAGCGGTACAGGAAACGGATGCCCCAACTGTCATTCTTGCTAAGACTATCAAAGGTTTTGGCCTTGGCGAAGCGGGAGCAGCTAGCAATACGACTCATCAACAGAAGCAGTTAGACGAAAAAGAGTTACGAGCCTTTCGAGATAGGTTCGAAATCCCTGTAACTGACAGGCAGATTGCGGATACTCCCTTTTATCGTCCATCAAAAGAGAGTCCAGAAATTCAGTACCTCCTTGAAAAGCGAGAGCAGCTTGGCGGGCTGGTGCCTGCTCGGACCGTTCGAAAGTCGAAGGACCTCACCTGCTCTCACTCACACTTTGAAGATTTCTATTCTGGTTCGGACGGCAATCCTGTTTCGACCACCTCTGCATTCGTACATCTCCTCGGGAAACTGTTACAAGATAACGATGTGGGCAACCGTATCGTGCCGATCATTCCTGATGAGGCCCGAACCTTTGGCTTAGATGCTCTCTTCTCGAAAGTTGGAATCTATTCCCCGGAAGGACAACTCTACGAACCGGTCGATAGTGAGCACCTGTTGTACTACCGAGAAGAGAAGGATGGACAGATTCTCGAAGAGGGTATAACAGAGGCAGGCGCAATGGCTTCGTTTATTGCCGCTGGCACTTCGTATGCTACGCATGCAGAGCCTGTTATTCCTTTTTATCTCTTCTACTCAATGTTCGGTTTCCAGCGTGTCGGTGATCTCATCTGGGCCGCCCTTGATAGCAGGGTAAAGGGATTTCTCTTAGGAGCCACCGCCGGTCGCACCACCCTAAACGGTGAAGGGCTTCAGCACCAGGATGGGCATAGCCATGCGATAGCAAGTACCTTTCCAGGCATCAAAGCGTACGACCCTGCGTTTGCGTATGAAACCTCAACTATTGTCGAAGCAGGCCTTAAAGAAATATGCGCTTCCGGCGATGAGAACATTCTTTACTATCTAACGCTCTATAATGAGCAGTACCCGATGCCGGAACGTCCGGATGGAGTGCGAGAAGGGATTATCAAGGGAATGTATCTTCTCAGTGAGTGCCAAGAGATGACGTGCAAGGGGCATATTCTCGCGAGTGGTCCAATCATACAGGAGGCGCTAAGGGCTCAGCAGAGACTTGCGGAAGATTTTCAGGTAGGCGCTTCGGTTTGGAGTGTCACCAGTTTTTCCGAGCTCAGGAAAGACGCTCTTGCTAAAGAGCGATACAACCTATTTCACCCGGGGGATGATCCAAAGAAATCATATCTCGAGCGCTCCCTTGAAGGAACCTCAGGAGTGTTTATAGCAGCGACAGATTATGTGCGACTTGTTCCGGATCAGATCGCCCGCTGGATCCCCGGTAGCCTCTACAGTCTCGGAACAGATGGCTTTGGTCGAAGCGATACACGCAAGGCTCTTCGCCGATTTTTTGAGATAGATGCTGAATCAATCGTTTTAGCTTTTCTCTCTGAGCTTCGAGCCACTGAGGGGATGGACTCCGATACATTGCAAGAAGCGTTTTACAAACTAGAAATGGATCCCGCAAAGCGATATCCGGAAGCTATTTGAGGAATCTATGAAGGAAATACTCCCCGATCTCTCTGAAGGAGGAAACAGTGGAACAATTGTCAACATTCTGGTTTCTGTAGGCGATGCTGTGGCGGAAGGTCAAGACATCATTGAAGTTGAAACCGACAAAGCTATTGCTGGTGTACCGGCTACGAGTTCCGGCACAGTTCAAGAAATTCTTATCGAAAAAGGACAAGAGGTGAGCTCTGGTGAAGAGCTGTTGGTGCTTTCAACCGAAAAATCAGCCAAGAACAAAGACGACGAAGAGACGGACCAGCAAGATGAATCCGATGAGCATAACGGCACTCAAGAATCCGATCAGACCCAGGAGAGCGAGAAAGACAAAAAAGACGAAGAGGCTGGTGAAGATGAAGACGAGGAAGCTTCAAAAAAGGAATTTCTTGGACCGCCAGCTACCCCGTCACTCCGTAAGTTAGCTAAGGAGATAGGACTTGATCTTGAAAAGCTTCGCCTTTGGAAAGGGCAGAGGAAGATTACTATCACTACTTTTCGCGAGTTCGTTACGTGGCTTCAGGAGTCAGCCTTTGAGAGGTCAAAAAAAGCGAGTTCCGATTCAGAGACGCCCGATTATACTAAGTGGGGAGCGATTGATACCGAGCCACTTTCGAACCGAAGAGTTGCGATTGCTCGAAGTGTGAACAAGGCTTGGCGTGAAATTCCGCACGTGACGCAGCACTATCCAGCAGTAGCTAACGGTCTGCTCGCCTTCATAGAGGAGCGGAAAGATTCCTTCAAAAAGGAAGAGGCGAAACTCAGCCTGACTGCTGTAGTAGCCGCAGCGCTTGCAGAATTACTTGAACACTCTCCGAAGTTCAATTCCAGCCTTGATAGCTCCTCGGACCAACTGATTCTCAAAGGGTACATTAGTATCGGAGTAGCTGTTGATACGGAGGATGGTCTGCTCGTTCCGGTGCTAAAAAACGTTCAGGACAAAGATCTGCTTGCAATTTGTAAAGAACTTGAGGAGATGGCAAAAACGGCAAGAGATCAAAAACTCACCGGAGAAGATCTCGAAGGCGGAACGTTTACGTTATCGAATATTGGAGGTATTGGTGGAACGTACTTTACACCGATCATTCACTACCCAGAAGTCGCGATATTAGGAGTCGGAAAGGCTTTTTCATCTGGAAAATCAGAGAATCGCGAAGAGTCCCTGATTCTTCCCTTAAGCCTTTCCTATGATCATCGGGTAATAGATGGCGCTGAAGCTGCTCGATTTCTCAAAGAGCTTGAGGAACTGTTGAATGCTCCAGGGAAGTGGATAGGGGAAGGGTCAAAGGAGGAGAGCTAGCGTTATGGAAAAGCGGTCGGTTGATACGGTTATTCTCGGTGGTGGACCCGCAGGCTACAGTGCCGCATTTTTTGCAGCCGATGTTGGAGAACAGGTACTGGTAGTTGATGACCACGGCTCTCCAGGCGGGGTATGTCTTCGAAGCGGCTGTATTCCCTCAAAGGCACTACTTCATGCGACCGATGTTGTTCGGGAAGTGAAGCTTTCGCGGGCGCGTGGAATCGACTACTCGGAACCGGAAATACATTTACGATTACTACGTGAGTGGTGTGAAGGCATAATTGCAAGTCTTGAAACAGGGCTTACTCAACAGCTGAAGGCTCGTGAGGTTGAAGTACTCGAAGGCCGGGGATACTTTGAAGATCAGACAACGCTACGGGTAGAGACGAATGGTCAACAGGAGTATATCACCTTTAAACATGCTCTCATAGCAACTGGCTCTGATCCGCTTATTCCACAGCCACTTGATATCGGTCATCCGAACGTGATTACCTCCGATAAGGCGCTTAAACTCGATCGCATCCCTGAAAAACTTCTAGTGGTAGGGGGAGGCTATATCGGCTTAGAGCTGGGGACGGTGTTCGCATCGCTTGGAAGTAAGGTGACCCTTGTTGAAGAGAAAGACGCTCTCCTTCCGGGAGTAGGCCGGGAACTTTCCGAGCCGCTCCTTCATGAATTTGAAGACCTCGCTTCCCAAGTATTTCTTTCAACTCGGGTTAAAGAACTGAGTACAAGCGGCTCCTCTCTGAAAGCAAAATTTGAGGGGGAACATCAGCAGGCCGAGGAATTTGACTACGTGTTGGTGGCTACGGGAAGAAAACCGAGAACAGAGAATCTTGGGCTGGAAGACATTGGTGTGTCACGAGATGAAATAGGATTTATCAAAACGGGAAAGCGGTTTCAAACTGATGTGAACAACATTTTTGCTATAGGTGATGTGGTTGGGGGAGAACTCCTGGCTCATTCGGCCTTCCGGGAAGGTGAAGTGGCAATAGGAGTTTCTCTTTTGAACTCACATGACGATCTCACAGACACGGTTATTCCAAAGGTCGTCTACACAGACCCAGAAGTCGCATGGTGTGGTTATCAACCCGAGGCAACAGATGATACAGTGTACTCGGCAACCGTTCCTTGGAAAGCTTCAGGGCGTGCGCTTACTATGGATAAGCCGTATGGAGTCACCAAAATTACTGCCGAGAAAGAATCCGGCCGCATAGTTGGAGCTGGTATTACTGGGCCGCATGCAGGAGAACTCATCTCCGAGCTCGTGGTAGCAATTGAACTACGAGCGACGGTAATGGATCTTGCTCGTATCATACATCCTCATCCGACTCTCTCAGAAACTGTATATGAATGCGCAAGACAACTAGCACTACAGAGATGAGTTCTTGGGTGGGTTTCCTTGTCGTGCGGTAGGTAAGAAGTCGTGCGGTAGGTAAGAAAATAGAAAAATAATTAGAAAAATAGCGTGCAGAGGTTTCTCGCCTCCGCACGCCACATCTTCTTACCCCGATG
>JAGRAT010000293.1 GCA_020434495.1 Bdellovibrionales bacterium
GAGGTGGCCCTTCTCTGATGTATGCCGCTGAAGCACTTCAAGCCTTTGAAGAGTACTCGGAGGAGTAGAAATAGAGAAGTGTTTGTGATTTGCCGTTAAGGAGAACTGAAAGATGACTATAGATCGATTTGTCCTCGCATTCGCAGGGACCATGATTTTGGTAAGTGTCGCCCTTGCTCATTATGTCAGTGAGTACTGGCTTTTCCTCACCCTATTTGTTGGGGCAAATATGCTGCAAGCAGCATTCACAAAGTTTTGCCCGCTCGCCATTATCTTGAAAAAGTGCGGCGTTAAGCCAGGGGAAGCTTTCTCGTAATCAAAAACTCTTCCGTTACCTCGGAGATTCATATGCAGTTTCTGTCAGAGACCAGTGTCCGCCATCCAAAAGTGACCGTGAGTCTCATTGGAGTTATGGCCATTGTAACAATCTTGCTTGCGGCTCTTCCAAGCGTCATGCCAGAAGTGTTTTCGTTTCTCCACCCCGTGTCGGTAGATACCGATCCGGAAAATATGCTCGCGAAGGATGAACCAGTGCGAGTCTTCCATAATGAGATGAAATCAACATTTCGCCTCTATGACATGATTGTTGTTGGGGTAACGAACCCTGGGAACGACAACGGAGTTTTTAATCCAGAATCGCTAAAAAAGGTCTTCGAGCTTGCTGAGGCGGTAAAGGAGATGCGCTGGAAGAATGCCGATGGTGAGATGGAGGGGGTGGTCGATGTCGAGCTCATGGCGCCTTCGACGGTCGATAATATTCAACCAGGATCTTTAGGAACCGTTCAGTTCGAGTGGCTCATGCCCGAGCCCCCGACCACTCAGGAAGAGGCGCTATCGATAAGAGACAAAGCGAAGCGGTTGCCGATGTTTGATGGCACGATAGTTTCAGATTCAGGCGATGCGCTTGCCCTCTATGTTCCTCTTACTTCGAAAGATGTGAGCTACCAAGTTGCAACAAAGATAGAAAAGAAGGCTTCCGAGTTTGGTGGAACAGAAGAATTCTATGTCACCGGCTTGCCCGTTGCCCAGGATACCTTTGGGGTGGAGATGTTCGTGCAGATGGCGGTCTCGGCTCCTCTGGCAATGTTACTCATCTTTATTCTGATGTGGATTTTCTTTCGTCAGATCACGATCATAATCTCTCCGCTCATCGTCGCTATGGTCTCAGTCATTATGTCGATGGGGCTATTGGTGATAAATGGAAACACGATTCACATCATGAGCTCCATGATTCCAATCTTCGTCATGCCGATAGCGGTTCTTGATTCGGTCCATATCTTATCTGAGTTCTTTGATCGTTATCAGAAATCAAAAGACCGCTACAAAACTCTTTCTCTGGTGATGGATGAGCTCTCTGCTCCCATGTTTTACACGAGTCTTACCACCTGTGCTGGATTCGCTTCCCTCGCGTTAACACCAATTCCTCCAGTCCAAGTATTCGGAATTTATGTGAGTCTCGGTGTGTTCTTCGCATGGATCTTTACTGTTACCATTGTTCCGGCCTATATCGCATTACTGCCAGAATCCTCGCTTCAAGGGTTTGGCTTAACTCACAGTGAGGATGAAGAGCATCTCAGTTGGATGGGTCGAGCCGTTAAAGCGCTCGGGCCATTCACCTATAACTATGCAAAGCCAATTCTTCTCCTCGTGGTCATCCTCGGTGTGATATCGGCGTATGGCATTTCCCAGATCACCATTAATGACAATCCGGTGAAGTGGTTTACGAAGACCCACAAGATACGTGTGGCGGACCGAGTCTTGAATGAGAAATTCGCCGGTACCTATATGGCGTATCTTACCCTCTCTCCAGGAGAGGCAACGACTTCATTTGAAGTTCAGAAAAATCATCTCAGAGAGAAATTATCCGCTCTAGGTGAGAACGTTGTTCCTCAGATACTTGCGGAGTTTGACAAGCAAGCCGAGGGCGTCTCGAATCGCGAAGAGCTTCTGGCAAAATTGAAAGAGCAATTCTCGGAGCAGCTTGATGCCGCTTCAGATGAAACCTTTGAAGCCTGGGAAGATGCGATGCTCGCTCTGGAGACTGAAAAGCTTGATCTTGAGGTGTTTAAGCAACCAGAAGTGTTGCGGTACATTGCTGATTTCCAGAAGTATCTTCTCGAAACAGGCTATGTTGGGAAGAGTAACTCTCTTGCTGACGTAGTAAAAACAGTTCATCGTGAGCTCTATCTTGGTGAGCAAGAGAAATTTAGCATTCCAGACTCGGTTCAAGCCGTAGGACAAACTCTTGTTACATTCCAAAACAGTCACCGTCCGAACGATCTCTGGCACTTTGTTACCTCCGACTATCGGACAACGAATCTCTGGATTCAGTTGAAGAGCGGTGATAACAAGGACATGAGTGCTCTTGTTTCGGCTGTTGAAAAGTACTTCGCGGAGCATGCGCCCCCGCAACCCCTGAACCACAATTGGTTCGGATTGACCTATATTAACGTCGTGTGGCAGCAGAAGATGGTGAGCGGTATGCTCGAAGCATTCCTCGGAAGTTTTATCATAGTCCTAATCATGATGGTGTTTCTCTTCCGGTCACTTGTCTGGGGTGTGCTCTCGATGATTCCACTTACAGTGACGATCGCCATCATGTATGGAATCCTTGGGCTCATTGGCAAGGATTATGACATGCCAGTCGCCGTGCTCTCGTCTCTCAGCTTGGGACTTGCTGTCGACTACGCTATTCACTTTCTCGCCCGTAGTCGGCACCTTCGAGCGCAGTACTCGAGCTGGAAGGAGACGGTTGAGGCGATGTTTGGAGAACCGGGAAGGGCAATTGCACGGAATGTTATTGTGATTGGTGTTGGCTTTATGCCTCTACTTGCCGCACCGCTTGTCCCGTATCAAACTGTAGGCGCACTCATCTCAGCTATATTGCTGCTCGCTGGAATCGCAACACTTTTGATTCTCCCAGCGATTTTAAGATTAATTGAGCCAATTGCTTTTTCGAATATTCGAAAAGAAGAACGGTGAATAAGGAGATGGAAATGTATTGGAGATCCCTATTTGTTCTCATTATTCTTGGTTTGGCAACTCCAGGATTCGCCATTGATGTTCATGAGCTCGTTGAGAAGGCGAACTTCACATCGTACTACCAGGGAAATGGAGGGAAGGCGAAGGTTTCGATGGTCATTTCGGATAAAGGTGGTGCAACACGGAATCGTGACTTTGTAATTCTCCGACGGGACGATGATCAAGATAGCGCAAAGACTGGTGACCAGAAGTTCTTCGTCTATTTCACGCGGCCAGCCGATGTGAACAAGACGGTATTCCTCGTGCACAAGAAGGTGGAAGCGGATGATGATAGATGGTTATACCTCCCTGCGCTTGATCTCGTGCGGAGAATCGCCGCTGGCGACAAGCGCACAAGTTTTGTTGGTTCGCATTTCTTCTATGAAGATGTCTCTGGGCGTAATCCAAGAGAGGACGAACATGAACTCGTCGAGGAGACGAGTAATTACTACGTTTTGAAAAGCACTCCGAAAAATCCAAAATCAGTAGAGTTTGCTTACTATAAAAACTGGATTCATAAGAAAACTTTTATTCCGGTAAAAACCGAGTTTTATGAGGCGAATGGAGAGCCGTATCGACTGTACGAAGCGGTGAAAGTCGAATCCGTTCAGGGGTTTCCAACCGTCACTCAGTCTCGGATGAGTGATCTAAAGACTGGAGGAAAGACTGAAATGTCGTATGGGGAAGTGCAGTATGATATTGGCATTCCGGATGACATCTTTACCGAACGGTATCTCCGGAATCCCCCAAGGAAGCTTCTACGGTGATAAGTCTTAAGTGAACATGATGCGAATTTGGTTGGTCGTTCTATTTGTCCTATTGTTTGCTCCACCTGGACTTCCTCTGGTGTTTGGGGAAGAGCCCGCTTTGCCGCTTGGGCTCGGGGAAGATCAAAAGACTCAGGAGGAGGAGCCAGCCCTTCCTGCTGGATTGGGCGAGGATGACAGTGCTGCATCCGGTGCATCGACTGCTCCGATGAAAGAAACGTCATTGCCGTTTAACTATCGTGGCTTTCTTGAGAGTCGGGGTGGGGTGCGGGTTTTTGACGATCCGAACGAAAAGAGCGCTTCCATTGGTGAAGTGCGACTACAGACACAGGTTGATAAAGACTTTGATTGGGTTTCTGCCCGAATCACCTCGGATTTTCTCGCCGATACAGTCGCAAATGATTGGCCAGTAGAGCTTGAAACTGGAGATGGCTTTATTGACCTTCGTGAAGCATTTCTCTTCTTTCGTATGGGTGAGTACGCCGATCTGAAAGTTGGGCGCCAAATTCTTACCTGGGGAACGGGGGACTTTCTCTTTATCAATGACCTCTTCCCTAAAGATTACAACGCTTTCTTCATAGGGCGAGATGATGAATACCTTAAAGCACCTTCTGACGCGCTCAAGCTCTCGCTGTTTTCAGAGGTCGTAAATCTCGATTTTGTGTACACACCTTCCTTCGATGCTGATCGATTTATTGATGGCCGCCGAATATCTTTCTTTAACCCTTTAGCGGGTGACATTACTGGTCGAGACCAACCACTTCAGGTGGATCGACCTCAGGGCTGGTTTCGAGACGATGAAATCTCGGCACGGCTATATCGTAGATTCGGGTCGGT
>JAGRAT010000294.1 GCA_020434495.1 Bdellovibrionales bacterium
TCCTTCGACCACTTTGAAACGGTACTGTTCGGATCGTTGATATTTCCGAAAGCGAGGGCCTGTGTCGGACAGCTCTGCACACACGCGGGTTGAATCTCTCCATCCCGAACTGTACGGCCCGCATCCTTCGCCCTATCCTGCCCCTCTCGAATACGTTGTACACAGAAAGTACACTTTTCCATGACTCCGGCAGAACGTTTGGTAACATCCGGGTTTAGCTGCAAGTTCATTGGTTCTGGGAATTCGAATTCGAACCAGTTAAATCTTCGCACCTTGTAGCTGCAGTTATTGGAGCAGTACCGAGTACCAACGCAACGGTTGTAAACCATAACGTTCAGCCCCTCTTCGTTATGATAAGTAGCGTAAACTGGACAAACCGGTTCACACGGTGCGTTGTTACACTGCTGACACATCATCGGCATGAAGCTTACGGTAAACTCTTCTGCCGACGGATGATGGTCGTCGTCATGGCTACCATGCCCTCCAGTTTCCGGCTGTTCATCAAAGTATCGATCGATTCGGAGCCAAGACATCTCCCTCCCTTGGAAGACGACCTTTTTCCCTACTGTTGGTATATTGTTCTCGGCGAAACATGCGGTGACGCAGGCAGAACAACCGGTACAAGCGGCAAGATCAACTCCCATCACCCAATCATAAAGAGGGTGGACTCGCTGCTTGTACATCTGCTTTGGCTCATGATGGCCTCCCCCATGGCTCCCGTGCTCGCCACCTTCAGCAGAATCGTGGCCATTCGCGTGTCCATTCTGGTGAGCTGATTTATCGACAACAAGGGTACGGGCCAATCCTCGTCCCTTTTGGGAATCACTTCCCTGGACGACAACGAGATCCGTCTTTTTAAACGCTCGGGTTATGGAAACCGAGGTGGTGAGTAGCGGGAGCTCTCTTCGTGCACTTTCGGACTTCGGCAAGAGCTCAAAGACGTTTCCGACGTGAGACACCTGACGAGCATATCGCCCGAACTCACTATGCCCCTGCCCAACTGGGACGGCAACGACTCCCTCTGCGATTCGGTCCGAAAGATACACAGGGACATTGAGCTCGCCATAGGTGTTCCGAACAGTAATCGTATCACCATGCTTAATGCCAAGCTTCTTTGCCGACTTAGTATTAATCTCACCCCAAGCATCCCAAACAGCCTGCACGATTGGATCGGGTAATTCCTGAAGCCACGGCCGGTTCGCCGCTCGACCGTCAAAACTCTTTACCGAGAAGTATGGGAAGAGTGTGAGCTCTCCGTTCTTCGGCGCTGCTAACGGGGAGGAGAGATCTAGACCATAAACAGACTCATCGACTGAAATTCTCACTCGAGGAGTGTCGCTTGAATCACTAAAAATCCCTCCACGCTCCAATGCAGACATCCACCATGAAGTGAAATCTTGATTGGAACCGACTTGGCTGTGAACCTGACGCCACTGGGCTTTAACGAAATCCTGGTAGCTCTTTGCTCCGTTCGCAGATGGAAGCTCCTTCCCGACAGACTCTGCCCCCTTGAGCAACATGTCCCCAAAACTCTTGGTATCAAACACCGGGGTCATTGCAGGTTGGACGATCGATCGCACTCCAGAAACCGGCTCGACATCCCCCCAATCTTCGAGGGAGTGATGAGATGGCAGAACGAGATCGGCCAACTTCGTAGTTTCGTCCATTGAGCTCGAGAAGCTCACTACAAATGGAGTGTTATCGGAAAGTTTCGCTTCCCCGAGGGCCTTCGCATGTTCGACTCTTCCCTGCCGCAAGGCATAAGCAAAGCCGTAGTCAGCGGGAAGGGTAAAGGCTGGGTTGGTGCCGTTCGCAACCAAGAGCAACTTCAATTTGCCGCTCTTCAACTTTTCAGCGGCCTCAACCAATCCTTGGCGATCGCTTTCAGGTCGTCGCATTTTCGACAGATCGACTATCTCACCAACTGAAGCAAGAACAAGGTTAATAAGACTTACCACCACAGCAAGCTCTCTTCCCTTCTCACTTCGACCAGCAGAACCACCGGAGATCACGACTCCATGCCGCGACTCGACGAGCTTGTGAGCAATAACCAATACGTCTCGTTCATCAATGTGAGAATCAGCTGCGGCCTTAGCAGAACTCGCCTTACCAACCAGGCTAGCGATACCTGCGCGCACTCGGTCTGAGAGATTTTCACCTCGCCCATTTTCAACAAGGTGCTTCAGAAGAAACTTTGCAAGGGAAAGCTCGCTGCCCGGTGTGTTCGTGTACCACCTATCAGCGTTCGCCGCCGTAAGTGACAAACGTGGCTCTATATGAAGGTAACGGGTGTGGCTCTTGCCTCTTCGTCCATCAGCCCATCTCCTAGCGTACTCAACAGGAGAGCTCCAAGTCTCGAGGAAATCAGCTCCGAAATTCACGACAAGATCAGCTTTATCCAGATGGTAAGTCGGAACACCATACTCACCAAACACAAGCTGAGATGCTTCAGCAGTTTCAACTGGAGAGAGCGGGTCATAGACCAGCCGAGTTCCTCCAAGCTGCTCAGCAAAATCGGCGCTCAAGGTACGGGCACTCCCTGACTGCTCTCCGGTGAGGAGGGCAAAATCTGCCCCTGCAAATTTCAAAGCAACACCAAGCCGCTTATAGGCTTCACTCCACGAGATCGGAGCGAAGGTCTCATTCCCCGCATCGTCTTGAGTTTTTACTAACGGCTGACGGATTCTATCGGGATCATATAGCGCCTGAAGAGAAGCCTGCCCTAAAGCACACAACCCACCCTTACTGAGCGGATGGTTCTTGTTTCCTTCGACTTTAACGACTCGTCCTTCTCGAGTTCGAACACTGACACCACATCCGGCTGCGCACTCCTGACAAGTCGAGTTGTACCAAACAGCAACACCAGGAATCGAATCATCCTGACCAAAGACGTTTGGATACGCTTTGTGCTTTGTACTGTCAGAACACCCCGCTGCGGCAACGACTGGAGCCGCCCCAAGAATCTTCAAAAAGCTCCGTCGGCTCACTCCACCTTCCGCTTTGGATGAACTCCCGATTTGAACCAACTGCTCGCCACTTCTTTCTGCAACCATACTATCAGCTCTCGTTCCGCAAGAATCTTTTCTCATTTCCACTGCTGACCTTTTCTCCACTGCTGACCTTTTCCCTTAGTAGTGACAAGTAGCGCAATCGATACTTGAGCCTTGCTGCCTATGGCAATCGATACACCAGCCCATCTTCATCGACGAAACACGCTCCACCACCTTCATTTCCGGAATCTGGCCATGACATGCATGACAACTCACCCCAGCCTTTACATGCCGCTTGTGGTTAAACTTTATATAATTGGGCATCGCATGAACCTTCTCCCAAGGAATCGGCGCGCCCTCGCCAGTCTTCGATCCATCCTCCGCATACGGATGACCAGAGTTGTCCCAATAGGAGCTTAGAGTTTCGATGGATTGCTTCTGCTCATCGGATCTGCCCTTCACCTGCTTGTGACATCCCATGCACGTTTCAACTTCAGGAATCGCTGCGTAAGTCGATTTGGTAACCGACCAGTGGCAATACTGGCATTCCAATTTGTTTTGTTGCACATGCGTTACGTGACTAAACGGTATTGGTTGCTCTGGCTGGTATCCGCGAGCACGCTCTGGAGCGCCAAAGTAACGAAAGTGATCGATGATATTGAGGTCCCAAAAGATTGCTTGGCCCCCATTCCATACACCAGCACCCTTCCCTTGCTCCGGGTAGTTATTACCACCGGACCCAGCAGGCTGCTGTTCATCACCCAAAGCTGCGGATGCGGATTCTTCTCCAAAAAATAAGCCCGAGAGAACGGACCCACCAAATGCGAAGACGCATGCTGCTGAAAGACTCAAGAAAATCGAAAGCGCGACTATTGCTCTTCTTAACACTGTATCTTCTTTACCCAAAAGATTTTTCACTCCAGACACTAACGCATAAACCGAGGATGGATAAGTCCCCGATATCAATATTGCAGACTACAATATCAGTTCAGGGGCGTATTCAGGATTTACCGTTCGCTCGAGCCCTGTTTTCATAACCAAAGAGACTTCCCGCATCAAGCATTGAAAGACAAAAGTTTGTGGACGCCTAATCTTTTGTTGGGATACTCTGCTGCCCCATAGGCGAGAAATGCGAAGCTCGCTGATGGTTGACCAGGGGAGGATAGATGAAAACTGTGGTCATCATGAGTGCTCATGCTTTTGTTCGGCATGCCGAATACTCATCTCAAAGCCGCTTCATTGAGGTTCAGTGATGTTCTCTCAGCAACAGAATGGAGTTCTCTGGACTCCAACCAGCAGGAGACTCGAAGAGAGCAAGATTTCAAACTTCATCTCAAAACTGAACCTCAAAGACGTTGTGGACTTCTCCTCGCTCTACCATTGGTCAGTTGAGCACCCCGAGCAGTTCTGGAGGACAGCGTGGGAAGAGTGTCGCATCCTTGGTGATTTTGACCTCACAACCGATACAGTTTTCAAAACGGGCTTGGATTTTCGCTCCTCCCGGTGGTTCCCCAAAGCTCGGCTGAACTTTGCAGAGAACATGTTGTGGCGGAGAGGAGCAGAACAAGCCATTACATTCTACGGTGAAGAGCAAACAGTTCGAAAAGTCTCGTGGG
>JAGRAT010000295.1 GCA_020434495.1 Bdellovibrionales bacterium
GGCTTTTGCCTGTTTTTAGCGGCTAGTATGTGTTGTCCCTCCGGGGGCTTCCGGCAATTTCAATTGCCTCCAGTATATCTTTCAATATTTAAGTTCTTTTCAAACTGCCTGAAAGAACTTGAGCAGCAGAATGCTCAATGACACCACGGCCTAATGACACCACGGCCTAATGACACCACGGCCTAATGACACCACGGCCTAATGACACCACGGCAGCTCTTGTTCAAGTTGAACGAGCAATTGATCAAGCGAAATGGAGGGAGGAATAACGACGACGCCGGATCCACTCTCTACCGCTATCTGCTGCGCAAAGAGGGCGATTCGTCCATCTGAGCCACTCTCTGAGTCTGGAAATGGTACTCCATCATCCCCGCCCCGAACGACGAAAGGGCCGAACTCTGAGGGAGTTGAATACTCGATGGCCGCTGGCACCTCGTCCAGCTCGTATTCAACGACTTCAGCATCACACACTTCGGCGTCAAACAGGGAACTGTTCTCAAAGACTTCTCGGTCAACCCCGACGAGCAGCAGGTTATGACCGTTGATATTTATAATAAGAGGTCCACCCTCGACATAAGGTATGTAAAGCCTTTCCATTTTTTTCAGTTAAGGATGGAACTCTCGTATTTCAAGGGACTTGTGCGAAAAGGGGAGATATTTCTAACATCCAGAGGTGTATTGAGAAGCTCCCTGGCAGAGGGCATGGGGGAATGGGCCAGGAGGAACACGGGCCAAAACTACACGACAGGACAATTTTAAGACGGGTTCCAGTCCCATATGAGTTTTTTTGAACATCAAATCAAAGCCCGGCGTAACACCCGAAACCTCTTAATCTTATTCATTTTGACAGTAGCTACTATTGTTTGCGCCGTTCATTTCACCCTCGTCATTTTTTTTCATTTTGCTACAGCGGATAAATCTTCTGCCGGCTCCCCAATACTTCGATATGCATTCGATCCAGAAATATTTCTCATCACGGCTTCTGTTACCCTGCTCATAATCACAACCGGAAGCCTGATAAAGATCTTCATGCTCAGAGGTGGTGGAGCGGCTGTGGCGACAAGCCTTGGAGGTCATCTCGTTCCCCTTGATAGCGAAGAGTATCGCATCAAAAAGCTTCTTAACGTTGTTGAGGAGATGGCTATCGCCTCGGGCACTCCCGTTCCTCCGATATACCTGATCCCCGAGCAATCAATCAACGCATTCGCTGCCGGGTATTCCATAGATGATGCCGTCATTGGCGTTACTGAGGGATGCCTCGATGTGCTCTCTCGAGATGAGCTGCAAGGGGTTATCGCCCACGAGTTCAGCCATATTCTCAATGGAGATATGAGACTCAACATCAAGCTTATAGGGGTACTTCAAGGATTGCTGGTTATCGCTCTCATCGGACGATTCTTGCTCGAATCTGGCTCAAGGGGACGAAGGAATTCGTCTTCCAGAAATGATTCTAAAGATGGCGGTGGGATGATCCTTGGACTCGGGCTTGCACTCCTCGCCATTGGATGGATCGGAGTACTCGGAGGTCGACTGATCAAAGCTGCGGTAAGCCGCCAGCGAGAATTTTTGGCAGACGCCTCCGCCGTTCAATTCACGAGAAATCCCCTCGGGCTCGCTGGAGCACTCAAAAAAATTGGGGGTTTTGTTTATGGTTCGAAGATTGCCCATCCAGGAGCAGAAGAAGCGAGTCATATGTTTTTCGGGAACGGCCTCGGATCGAGTTGGATGTCTCTCTTCGCCACCCACCCCCCTCTTGACACCAGAATTCTTCGCGTTGATCCACAGTTTAAGGGAGAATTTACCGAGTACAGTGCCGAGTATCATGCCCCCGACGCGGGAGAAGAGCTGACTTCAGCCCTCTCTTCTCATAGGGAACCGAGGTCTCCTTCTCAGACTTCTCTTACGGATTCTATCGGCAATCCAACCCCAGAACATCTTACTCAAGCTCGAGTAGTGCTTGCGAATATCCCTCTAAAGTTACATCAATCTCTCCACTCCTTAGCTGGTGCTGAGGCAGCAATACTTTCCCTCCTCACCTCTGAAGAAGAAAATGTTCGGAGAAAGCAGGACGAAATACTCCATAGGAGGAAAGATAAGAAATTCATCATCCTCTACGAGGAGACCCTACAGCAACTCCCCCCAGGAACTACGAGCACAAAGGAGTTCTCGCTCACTATTCTTGACCTTGCCATGAGCCCTCTTGCGCTCCTTTCGCCGGTTCAACGTGGCCAATTCCTCGAAATCACAAAGGAGTTTATTCTCGCTGACGCCAGTATCAGCCTCTTTGAATACATGCTTCACGCTGTAGTTAAGAAACACCTCTTATCGGAATCTTCTCACACCTTTGGAAGTTTAAAGCTGAAGGAGTTCCTCTCCTCGGCTCATTCACTCATGTCAGTTTGCTCATCCATTTCATCATCGTCTTCGCCTGATAAAGAGTCCTCGCTTTCAAAGGCAGGATATGAAGAAGCGAGAAGAGCATTCAAAGAAGAGATCCCTCCAGTCCCAATGGCCGTCTCCGGAAACGAGCTCGAACTCATCGATCAGGCCCTGAATTCTCTTCAGAAATCATCCCCAGAGCAAAAGCAACAAATTATTGTCGCCCTTGAAAAGATTATTCTCTCTGACGATCACGTCTCTCAATGCGAAGCAGAGTTCTTTCGAGCCATAGCCGCCACCCTCGATTGTCCGGTACCTCCAATGCTACGAAACTCCTCAAAAATCTAAGGTATCATCTCGAGGCCCTGCCCTTTGGCCTAGAGGCCTGCCCGTAAGCTTAGAACTCTACAAGACCGGCCTGGAGCTCTACAAGACGAGGAGATACCACATCTGACCTACCCCAATGAGAAATCCAAGAACAGCTCCCACAAGTTCTATGAATCGAAATTCTCGCCGCATAATGGCATTGAGAATCTCTTCAAGCTTGTCACTCGAAAAGTTCATAACCTTCTCTTCTACGATCTTGTGGATATCAAGCTCCTCTTGCAGTGACTCCGATAGCGTGTCAGTCATCCGAGAAACGAAATCTTTCAACTCAACAACAAACGCGCTTTTAACTGTTCGCACCAAATCGTCGGTGAGAACCATCGCAACCATCGGAACAACCTCTGGGAGTTTATGTCGAATAATGTGTTCTATATGGTCGCTAACGACTCCGAGGATCTCTTCCGACTGCGCCTTCTCGCGAAGGTGGGCAGACACCTCCTCTACCGAAAAGAGCTCACTCGATACGAGACTGCCAAGTTTTTGAGCGAGTGCCTTTTGCCGCTTCGGAAACACCCCATGAAGAGTGAACAGGACCAACGGAATGGGACGCTTTGGATGAAAGAGCATCTTCACTGCGACATAATTGGTCATCCAACCGATAAGCGCTCCAATCACTGGAAGAGCAAAGAGAGGATAGTGCTCCTTTGAAATACCAAGATTTTGCAAAACCTCAACCACGACATCCATCAAATAACTCCTTAACGAGTAATCTCCTCTGAGCGAATCCCCCAGGAGACGACCTTCCAAGTCTCTGCTGCATACTGAAGCTCGCAGAGATGTCCCGTCCTCACCTTAAGCTGCTTGGAAAGACAAAGGTCTTGATACTCCTGAAGGCATTCTCGCGCGAAACATTTCAGGAATCCATTGCTTGTCACCGCAACAACAGTCTGATACCGCGCAAGATAGCGAATGAACAATTCTCGAGCGTTTTCTATTTGCACTTTAAGCTGCTCCGCGGTGCTCCCCCAACCAGCCTCATCGGGTACTTGCCCGTAATCCTCCCACCTTTCTAGTGCCAAGTCATACCCGAGAGTGCGCAACTCTTCTGTCGACTTACCTCCCCAAGTACCGTAATCAATTTCGTTCAGTAAGGGAGATTCTTCTATTTCCATCGCAAGCTTTTCAGCCGTCTCAACCGCACGTCGCAACGGCGAGGACAGAAGTTTTTCAATGACTATTCCTCGATCATCAAAAGCCGCCTTCAATTTTTGCGCTTGAGCTATCCCGGAAGGAGAAAGAGGCAAGTCTTCGTTTCTTCCCACCCACACCGCCTTCTCACCTAAGGAAAAGGTGTTCCCATGCCGGATCAAGTACAGCTTGCTCATACGAGCTCTCCCTCTCGCTCTACTATTGCCTCTACTATTTGAATGTCTGAGGGATTATCGACAGAGTGCGCAGTTCGCCCCCGATAGTCCACGGCGATAACATGAATGTCGATATCGTTCTCTAGAGCACGGAGCTGTTCGAGCTGCTCTACAACCTCCAACGGAGTCGGGTCCAACTCTACAAATTTTAAGAGCATCTCCTTGCGGTAAGCATAGAGACCGATATGCTTCCAGAGAGGGAGTTCTCCAACTCGACACCGCTTTATCGAGGGGATTGGCGCCTTTGAAAAATAGAGCGCGCGGCCACTTTTTGAAACAGTAACGAATGTTCCTCCGACCTCCCCGCTCCCGTAACGTCGAGAGAGGGTCTCAAAGTCTTCTCGCGAGAGTTTAATGGCCGGCGTTCCGAGGGAGATTTCCTCACGGCTCTCCATCAAATTTTTAAGATCTTGAATAATCCAAGGAGGGAGAAGAGGGGAGTCCCCTTGAACATTAATCACGGTTGT
>JAGRAT010000296.1 GCA_020434495.1 Bdellovibrionales bacterium
CCTTGTTTTGATCTTTCTGATCCTCTTCCTCTTCCTGTTCCTGTTCCTGCTCTTGCTTTCGTTCCTCCTGCTCTTCAAGCAACTTTTTTGCAAGATCTAAATTGTGGGTTGTCTTCAGGTCATCGGGGAGAAGTTCTAGCGCGCGCTCGTAGTGGGCAATGGCCTCCTTAGGCTTTTTGGCGGCAAGAGCGCTATTCCCAGCGTTGTAGAGAGATTGGAATACTCGGCGTCCTTGCTTGCTCTCTGACGCGACCTCAGAGAGGAGCTCTTCAGCTTTCTCAAACTCTCCAAGTCGAAAAAGCGTTGAGCCAAGGGCAAACTTCAGCTCTTCATTGGTCGGAGCCTTTCGTAGGGCTTCCTCCAGGCTTTTTTTTGCGGCCTCAAAGTCTCCAGCAATGTAAGCTTCTTTTCCTACAATTGCTGCGCGACTATCTGCGAAGGCCCGAGAGGGGCTTCCGCTGAGAAGTGCCGTTCCAATTAGGAGATTCATCAGGACCCCAGCTCTCAGGGGTATGAGATAGAGAATCGCCAGGAATAGGAGCACTAGCCAAACGAAGTAGTGCGATACCTCGTATTTCTGAGTGACCTGTTTTACAGAGGACTCTTTGTCCGCAAGGCTTAGGGCCGAGAGGTGAGAGACGAATGACTCTATTGGAGCATCTGAAATCCCGAGGCGATAGTATCGACCACCACTCCCTTGCGCCAGTTGGCGCAGAGTATCTTCAGAGAGCTTGCTCACAACGATATTGCCACCGTCGTCTTTCTGGAGTCCGCCAGCACGGAGCGGAATCGGGCCTCCATCAGTCGTTCCAACTCCAAAAGTGTAAATTGCTTGTGGGAATGAGGTGTCCTCTGGGAGTTTCGAGAATTCTCCATCTGAGATAATGGCAACCGAATAGCGAGCAAGATTCAATTGAGAAGTTGTAAGGATAATTTTAGAGAGCGCTTCTTTGATGTCGGAGCCCTCAGAACTTAACAACGTGGTTGAGAGATCTCTGATATAGAGCCGGAGAACATTAAAATCTGCTGTAAGCGGGCAATACATGGCGCTACTACCAGAGAAGAGCAAAATTCCTACTCGAACTGGGACCTCGTGATTTTCCAGTGAATCCATAAGGTCAAGGAGTTTCCTCCGTACGAGCGTAATCCGATCTGGAGGGACATCTTTGACGAGCATTGAACTGCTGACATCAACTGCTACGAAAAGAGAGTGTGTCGATTGTGGGAGCTCTGCAGAAAAAGTCCCGATACTTGGACGAGAGAGTGCTACCCCAGAGAGAAATACGATAATCGCGGGGGCGATGAAGGCAAGCGGAAGGTCTGCGACGAATCGAAATCCAAGCTGCTCCCGAATGCTTCGACGCTTCTTCATGAAGTGATAACCAAGAAGAGCAATGAATCCGGCTAGTGGGAGTATGAGTAAGTACTCGGGGGCCAGAAATTCAAAGCCTGACTGAAAGGTGGTATTTGCGTCCATCATGGCACCACCCGAAAAACGGTTTGCGAGAGCAGGTAATGAATGAGGAAGAGGAGCAGGGCCGAGAGCAGCAGTGGTGGAGCGAGCTCAAAAGTTTGGGTGAAGGAGCGTTCTTGCTGCCTGGTACTTTCAAGTTGATCTATCTCTCTGTAGATAAGATCGAGCTCATTCATGTCGCTAGCGAAGAAGTACTTTCCACCGGTGAGATCGGCTATTTTTACTAGAGTCGCTTCATCAAATTCTGCTCTGACTCTTCTCGCTCCAAACATGCCAGGATCGATCTGAACATAACTTCCTTCCTTTGATCCGATACCGATGGTGTAGACCTTGACACCCAGTCGAGCAGCAATTTTTGCAGCCTTCAGCGGTTCAACCCGTCCGCTGTTACTCACTCCATCGGTAAGTAGGATGATAGCTCGCGAGTTCGATGGCAGCTCTTCAATCCTTTTTAATGCGACGCCGAGTCCATCACCCATTGCTGTGCCATCTCCTGCTACTCCTAGCCGAATCTCGTTTACGAGAGAGGCGAGTAAGACGTGATCAATGGTGAGTGGGGACTGCAAGAAAGCGCTTGTGCCGAAGAGAACGAGACCGATTCTGTCGCCAGTACGTTCCTCAATAAAGCTCTTCGTAACGGATTTCACTCCAGTAATACGTTTCACGACCCCATCTGGGCTAATAAAATCCGGTGCATCCATACTTCTCGAGACATCGAGCGCGAGCATAATGTTCCGTCTATTCTCGTCTCCAAGGGTGATTGAGTTTGTTCTTTGTGGCCTAGCGGCTGCGAGAGTCAGGAACAGGAGAAGGAGAACATGAACTGTTGGGAGGATTAGTGTACGAAGCAGGCCTCGAGAAGATCTCCCGGGTTCTCGGACGTGGTTAACGCTCGCGGGAATAGACTGAAATGCCGGCTTTCTACGAAGATAGGGGAGGACCAACAATATTGGTGCGATATAGAAAATCCACGGATATGCGAAGTGCCAATCGTTCACGCGAGCACCTCTTTTTGGGAAGATATGGCGGCGTGCTCCTGATGCGAAACAATTGAAAGTAACTCCTTCATCGTGCGCTCGACTTCTCCGCCTAGATGAGGTGCAAAACGGGCCTCATCTATTTTTCTTAGGAGAAAGTGTGCTTCGTTCGTTAATAGTTCAGGGTGTCGACGAAGCATCTTGATAAAAAGATGGAGTGGCTCTTTTGATCTTTGATTTTCAAAGGTGGCATATAGTGTCTGTAGCTCAACTATCAGGGGAGACACTTTTATTGCTTGCCGCCTTTCACGGTTCTGTCGGTTGTAATACCAGATGGAGATCCAGGTAAGGGCGAAAACTCCAAAAGCTACGATCCAATACAGGTAGGAGACCTCTATGGGAGGGCCAGCAGGATCGAGAATATCAAAGGGAGTCGGTGAGGGTTCCATCGTGGCACTCTTTAATGTCGTAATTTTCTTCGGGAGTGGATAAGGGACTGGAAGGTTCGTGCAGCATTCTGATCAAATTTTACCGGTCTTGCCCCCTTCGTTCGGAGTTTTCTTTCAATTGCTCTCCAATTGGAAAGGGATGTCTTCTCGGAGGACGCTCTATACGACGAAGCCGAGATATCTCTTGTCGAGTACTCACCGGTTTCTGGTGCCTTTAATCGAACGAGGCCGAGATGCTGATCTGGAAGTTCGCTCTCCGGAATGTACAAGCAGGTGAGATCGTGACCTTGAGCGAGAATCTCAAGCTCTTCGTAGCCCTCATCCCCTTCAAAATCAGATACTACGATGATAGTAGTGTGCTTTGGGAGCTTTGAACGGAGCTCCTTCGCCGCTGCGCCAAGATTTGTTTTCTCCTGAGGGGCTGGTTTTCGGTTTAGTTGATAAAGGAGGGTTCGGTAATGGGTACGACTACTCTTTGGGGGGATGAAATTCACCAGAGAATTCCCGTATTGGCCAAAGCCAATCTGGTCGCGATTTTTCTGACAGACCGAAAAAAGGAGTGACCCAAACTGGAGTGCTTGGAGGTATCTTGGCGTCATCACCATCGAAGCACTTATGTCGAGCAGAAGGACAACTCGGAGTTGGCGTTCTTCTCTGAAAACCTTTACGAAAGGTTTTCCAAAGCGAGCAGTTACGTTCCACTGAATATTTCTTGGATCATCACCCGGTTGATAGTCCCGAAGTTCGGAAAACGATAGTCCCTGTCCTAGAAAAGCGGACGCATAATCCCCACTCATCTCAGAGGAGACGAGTTTACTCATCTGTAGTTCTTGTGTTTTTGCTTGGGAGAGGGCGAGGTTCTCATCGAATTCAACTACAAGGTGAGAGGCATCCGGTCCTCGCCACAATTCCACCAAACGCTTGTACAGGGTCACGGCTCAGGGACTCCCTTTATAATGTTTGCGACAACTTCTTCCGGAGAGATGTTTCGTGCCTCCGCTTCGAACGAGAGTAGTATTCTGTGTCGAAGAACATCTGCGGCGATCTCCTGAATGAGATCGGGGCCCACGAAATCTCTGTTCCGAAGTAGAGCCAGCGCTCTTCCTGCTCGTTTTAGAGCCAATCCAGCTCTTGGGCTTGCTCCCCATTCTATGATGTCGCCAAGTCCATATGCTTTTGGTTCGCGGGTGGCATGGACGAGTTTGACGATGTACTCATCGATCTTTGGATCCACAAAGATCGCCTTAGTCTGCTCCGACATGGCGCTGAGCTCTTCAAGGGTGACGATTGGACTAGGAAGAGGGGGATCGGTGAGGTGATTCCCGACGGTATTTAAGATGCGCACCTCGTCTTCGTAACTTGGGTATTGAACAACTATCTTAAAAAGGAATCGGTCAAGCTGAGCTTCTGGAAGTGGGTATGTTCCCTCCTGCTCGATCGGGTTCTGGGTCGCAAGCACAAAAAATGGTCGGGGGAGCGAAAGAGTTTCCTCTCCAATGGTAACGATTCTCTCCTGCATAGCCTGCAACAGAGCTGACTGTACTTTGGCGGGGGCACGGTTGATTTCGTCCGCGAGGACGATATTGGCAAATACTGGTCCTTTCCGAAGGCTAAAGGTTCCACTTGTTGGTTGGTAAACTTCAGTTCCAATAATATCGGCGGGGAGGAGATCGGG
>JAGRAT010000297.1 GCA_020434495.1 Bdellovibrionales bacterium
AGAAGATTACGCGCTCCCTCAAGGTTTTGAGACCAAAGAACAGAAAAGAGAAAAAGAAGAGAAGAAGCGAAAGGAAGAAGAGCTTAGAAAGGCCAAAGAAGCGAAGAAAGAGAGAAAGCTCGCAGCAAAAGAAAACTCCGAGCGCGAACTCCTTGAATCGTTTTGGAATGGGCTCAATGAAGAAGAACAAGCCGAGTTTGAAGATGAAGCCGTAAAATTGGCGGATAAGTTTCTTGCTGAACAGTACCGGAAGGGCAGGGGAGATCAAGGACTACTTTTCAAGACGGTTCGGCAGTCCATTATCGATTCGCACATTCGGAGAAAGCTTCAACTGCCGGAGGCGGCGTGAGCATAGATTCCTGAACCATGAGAAATGAGTCTTAGGTCCAAGAATCTACACGTGGGTAATAAGGACAAACAAGTATTGAAAGCACTCCAGCAATAGATTCTGTACGAGTGCACCAATGTGGTGTACAGTGGTGAATATTCTTGAAGGCCGAAATATGCTTATGAAGGCAAATAATACGGAAAAACGAGGCATGAAATCTCAAGGGACCTCATCAGTGCGGGCATCTATAAGTTTCCCCCCGGAGCTGTACCAACAGCTGGAAGAGATCGCCCGCGAAAAAAAAGTTTCCCTGGCTTGGGTGGTGCGCGACGCGGCGGAACACTACGTAACCGATTACGACGAGGCCGAACGCGATGAGTAACAAACAAGTGGCTGTAGAGAATGAGCACCCTGTGAGCGTGGCAGTTAAACCAACTCCCGTACCGCAGTCTGATCGAATGAAGCAGGCTTTAGAATTGCCTAACGGGGCACGCTTCTACCGCTGTGCCTTGCAAGTAAATCCCTTTGCTTATCTTGGGCGACACAACCATCAGACCCCGTACTCAACAGAACAAGAATACAATAAAGCGATGATACAGGCTTTTTTAGACGAAGGGATAGAGGTCATCGGAGTTACCGATCACTATCGTGCCGAGGACTCGAAAAAGTTAGTGGAAGAGGCGCGAGCCGCTGGTATTCACGCATTTAATGGTTTTGAGGCCGTAACCCGAGATGGCGTTCATTTTCTTTGCCTCTTTGATCCAGATAAGGATGATTTGCTCGAGCGGTTCATTGGTAATTGCGGTGTTCACAATCAAGATGAGGAATCTCCTCTGGGCAATAAATACTGTCCGGATTTGCTGTCTAGTGCACGGGAGTGGGGCGCCATTTGCATTGCCGCGCATGTGGCGTCAGATCAAGGAGGGCTTCTCAAAAAGCTCTCAGGGCAAACCCGCATGGATGTCTGGCGATCTGCGGACCTTATGGCGTGCGCATTGCCCGGGCCAGTAAGCGCAGCTCCAGACTCATTAAGACCGATTCTTGAGAACAAAAATTCACAACACAAACGCCCGCGGCCAATCGCTGTGATAAATGCATCTGACGTGAACGGTCCGGAGGATTTAAAAAAGCAGGGAGCTTCTTGTTATATCAAGATGTCGCAAGTCTCCGTAGAAGGGTTTCGTCAAGCCTTTTTGGATCCGTCTTCTCGGATCAGACTGCTTAGCGACCCGCAACCGGAGCCACACGTCGAATTCCTTGCGATGACCTGGGAAGGCGGATTCCTTGATGGAACCTCAGTGCATTTCAACGAAAACCTTAATGTGCTGGTTGGTGGTAGAGGAACCGGAAAATCGACCATGATAGAAAGCATGCGTTATGTCCTTGGGTTGGAGCCCTTGGGTGAAGATGCACGTAACGCTCATGATGGTGTTGTGCGTCATGTGTTGAGATCGGGAACAAAGATCTCAATGTTGGTGCGGTCTCACAAGCCCTCTGAGCGTTGCTACACAATCGAACGATCTGTCCCCAATCCACCTGTGGTGAAAGATGATAACGGAGAGGTTTTGACGCTCAAGCCGCGCGATGTGATTCCAGGCGTGGAAGTGTTTGGACAACACGAGATCTCTGAGCTGACGAAGAGTAGAGAAAAACTCACTATACTGCTCGAGCGTTTTATAGATCACGATCCTAATCTAACAGGACGGAAGACCAAGATACGCCTGGAACTGGAGAAATCGCGGCGGCGTATTGTGGATTTGGAGCGAGAGCGTGCCGGGCATACCGAGCGACTAGCAGCACTACCGGCGCTGGAGGAAACCCAGAAACGTTTTAAGGATGCAGGGCTTGAAGACAAACTAAAGGAGAAAAGCCAGGTCATACGCGAAGAGAGGGTTTTTACAGGTGTGACAGAACGCCTTGATCCGCTCAAGGCATTGAATGCCGAGTTGTTAGAGGCCCTTCCCATCGATACCGCCTTGATAAGTGAGAAAGCACTGGATGGACTGCCGAATGCCGATATCTTAGGCGAGATGCGAACCGTGTTAGATGAGCTAAGCGGAGAGTTGGGGAAGATCGGAAGCTCCTTTGGAAAGGCGCTCGCTAATACTCAAAAGAAATTAGACGGCATTAAAAACCAATGGGATAAGCGCCGCCAGGCTATTGAGAGTACGTATGAAAAACTACTGCGAGAACTGCAGAAATCAAACGTTGACGGCGAGGAATTCATTAGGCTGCGAAAGCAGATAGAAGAGCTGCGGCCTTTGAAAGATCGAACAGAGGGTTTGAAGCGAGACTTAGAGAGCAACCATGCTCAACGAAGAAAGCTCCTGTCCGAATGGGAGGATATCAAGGCGAGTGAGTACAGAGAATTGGAGCGCGCAGCCAAGAAAGTAAAGAAAGAACTCGATGGTCGAGTTCGCGTGGAAGTGATTATGGCAGGCAATCGGGAGCCGCTGGAAACTCTGTTACGTGAGCGCATCGGCGGCAATCTAGCATCAGTCCTCGAACGGCTTCGGCAAGCCGAACAATTGTCATTGCAAGATTTTGCACAGCGATGCCGAGAAGGAAAAGAAGCGCTGACAAAGCATTACGGGTTTACATCTGCCCAAGCAGATAAGGTGTCGCAGGCGTCCAGCGAACTCTTTATGGAGATTGAAGAGTTAGACCTTCCTGCTACAACAAAAATAGAGCTGAACACCGCCGGAGAGGGAGATGCACCGCAATGGAGGACTTTAGAGCAACTATCTACCGGGCAAAAGGCTACGGCGGTCCTACTTCTACTCCTGCTTGAATCTGAAGCGCCACTCGTAGTGGATCAGCCCGAAGACGACCTGGATAATCGCTTTATAACCGAAGGGGTTGTGCCGATTATGCGGCAGGAGAAGCGACGCCGTCAGTTCGTGTTTTCCACGCACAACGCAAACATCCCCGTTCTTGGCGACGCTGAACTCATTTTGGGACTGGCCGCATCTGGAGAAGCGGGGGGTGACGAAGGTAAAGCCCGAGTAGCCAAAGAACACATGGGCTCGATCGATTCCGCCCCGGTTCGGGAGCTCGTCGAGGAAATTCTTGAAGGCGGTAAAGAAGCATTTGAAATGCGCCGTACCAAATATGGATTTTGATCTATGGCTATGACACGAACAGAGTTGCTGGAAATCATCAAGAATGGAGAGAGTTCCGGTGTTGAGTTTAAACGAGATGATATTCAAAACCGTGCCTTGGCGAAGGAGCTTGTCGCATTGTCCAACTTAGAAGGTGGCATAGTCCTGCTTGGGGTGGAGGATGATGGGACCATTTCAGGAATAACGCGAAATGATCTGGAACAATGGGTAATGAATGCTTGCAGGGACAAGATTCGCCCCGGGATTATTCCTTTTTTTGAAATCGTTAAAGGCGTGGATGGTGAGAATGATGTTGCGGTCGTGCGGGTGCCCCGGGGTGGAAGTGTGTATGCCGTCTGGCACAATTCAAAGCACGACTATTATATCCGCGTTGGAACGCAAAGCCGTGAACCGACACCAGAGGAATTAAGCCGACTATTCCAGCAGCGCAAATCTTTTCGGGGCGAACTGGCACCAGTATCGGGTGCAACCATTAATGATTTCGATTTTAGACGGCTCAAGGATTATTTCGGGAGGATTCGACAGCAAGAGATCCCAAAGGAAGGTGACCTTGAAGGTTGGCGTACCCTACTTGTAAACACAGAAATCATGGTTGAAGAAGGCGTAACGCTAGCCGGATTGCTGTTATTCGGCGAGTCACCGAATAAGTTCTTGCCACAGGCCGGAATCGATGCAGCAGCATTTCCGGGCACGGAGAAAGATTACGCGGCACAAGAGCGAAGCACATTGCGTGGTCCAATGACGATGTTGGGCGACACAAAAGGCGAGCTTCTTGAATCAGGGCTGGTAGAACGAGCGATCGAATTTGTAAAGCGCAACACGGGTGTTACCGCCACACTTGAAAATGATGCTCGCCGAGTGGAGCGGCCTGCGTATCCCCCGGAAGTGATCCGCGAGACTGTGGTAAATGCGTTGATTCACAGAGACTACCTTATGGCTCATACCGATATAGAGCTGGGGATCTACAGCGACAGATTAGAAGTGATATCACCAGGTCGATTGCCAAATGGCATTACTCCTGCCCGCATGCGCTCCGGCACTCGGGCGGCTCGCAACCAGCTTATCAGCGATGTCATGCGAGACTATGGATAT
>JAGRAT010000298.1 GCA_020434495.1 Bdellovibrionales bacterium
AAACCCCTGGATTCTGCCTAACCCTCTGGATCTTGGTCTATCAAAGCCTGATTTTCTACAATCTGGAAAAGAATCATTTGCATAGCTCATTGAGAAGTCTACAATTTCCAGTCAAATCGACTTCGAGCAAGGATGTTTATGGCTCCGATCAGGATGTTCTGGAAAGTTCCTCGAAATGACTCTCAAAAACCTAGCGGCTTCACTATCGGGAAACTTGTTTCGTCCGTCGTGACAGTTTCAGACAAAGCCGTCGCGGAGTACCCGACAACGAAACTCGGCAATTCACAAGTGTATCTCCCTGCTTCAGATCCGCGCCGCAAATCAAGGTAGCACAGCTAGCATCCTTTCAGAGCTCACCGCGCGCCGACCTTTCTCAATAGCTCTTCGAACTGACGCTGAGTTGTTGATATTTCATGTGCCGTCGGCAACTGCTCGATGTATTCCGGCGGAACGATTTCCATTCCGTTCAACGCCCCTAACAGCCCGCCAACAATTGAGGCGTTACTGTCGGTATCCCCTCCACTATTAATCGCATCATAAACAGCCCGGTAAGAGTGAGGCTCCCTCAAGAAGAACGCGAAAGAAAAGGGGATTGAATGAAACACTGGGCACGCTCCTCCCCCATACCGATCAACTATTTCCTGATCTGTTAAATTGGACGCATCTCTTAAAGATTCAAATCTTTCTTTCAAATCAAAAGGACTAGGCTGTTCCGGAAAGAATTGTTCTCCCAGTTCTGCATGGCTCACCAAAAGATCAACAATTCTATCGGGATCAAAGTTTTTTGGCTCGGTCTTCAAAAGCTCGCAGAGCACTGCGACATGAGCTAGGGTGCACTGGGCAACCGCACTACTCTGGTGAGTGATTCCAGCAAACCCAGCAAGGGCATCAAGGTAATCACCAACTGCCCTCCCCTCAGCCACTATCATGGCAGCGACAGGACTCAGGCGCATATTGACTCCGTTTCCAGCGCCCTTCCCCTCCTCTATGACACGGCCGGAGGTGGTCGGAGATTCCCCTGCAAGCAGACGCCTTACCGCGGTCTTCGTTGTCCCCCCCCAACCAAAAGTCGTCTCTTTATATGCGGCAACTAGAGCCTTCGCTTGCCCTTCTAAAGTTAGACCGGAGTCAGAGATAAGAGCTTGCATCGTAGCACGAGTTAGCTGTTGGTCGTCACTGGTCGTTCCCGGAGGACAATCAGAGATGAAGACATGATTTCGAATTGGGCGATAGGTCTTATCCCCTTCAAAGTCCTCATCTATCTCACCAAACTGCTTTGTTTCGAACGGAAGACCTAGGGCATCACCAATTGCAACCCCCCAACTCATAGCTTGAGTTCTATCAAAAAGATCAATGGTCATATCCTGCTCCGGATCTTCATTCTTCTGCTCGTGAGTCCTTCTTTCAAATGAATGCATATCGCCTCCGTTCACCAAGTGTATGGCAAAGTTGCGAAAAAGCTTTCGGAGGGGCTAACTCCTGTGACGATACACAACAAATTGGGACAATGCTGTTTAATCTAACAACTGACAGAGTGGAAATCGCGTTGAATCTCACCTTTAGAACGGACGCTCTCCACTCGCATCTTGGAGCATTTGGAGAGCGTCAAAGGAATGGTGAGGATCTTGTTTAACTCGTTGGAAGGGCGTACAAGGGTAAGAGAATGTTAAAACAGTGATGCTGGGGTCTTGATAGAAAGGCACTTCACCTTTAAGGTTCTTGCATCAACACCCGATAGTAGCTCTGTAGGCCGGTGGGGCCTCGTGCTAAGTACTATGAATAAAAGAGCTTTCCATTTTGTTCGGCGTAGCAACAGCCTCTGGCTGAGCGTTCTCTGCATGCTCGTTGCCGGGCTCTTTGGAATTGCCGCCTTTGCTGGTGCGGGCTCGAGAATTAAGGATGTGGAGCGTTCCGAGACTATTGTCCGAGAGCTCGCTTCTAAACAGAGTTTTCTAAAAGATCGCGACCAAAAAAGTAATCCGCTTACCTATTTTCCCATAGCAGTTATTCATACGGAGCCACATCTTCCCATTCAGTTTGGGGAGATCACTCCAGTAAATTTCGAGGCACTTCACTCTTACAGACTTCCACTTACTCAAGCAGCGAGAAGTCCACCACTAGCTTGATTCATCTTTATTCGTGGTTACGGGGTGCTTTTTTACCTTAGGGAGAAGAGGCACTTAGGCGGTCTCTGATTCAAGGAGGCTATCACCGTCATTGTTTGCGTTACCACGAAATTCCATTGCTTACACACCGAGCCGTCTTGTGACGGGACTAGGACAGCTCGGAAGAAATTTAAGTCGATGAGCGGCGAAAAGAGATTCATTTTCTCACCAAAATCGCCCCGCAAGTCGAAAGTTTTGTTGAAAGAGAAAAATAGGCCATGAGACAGTTTTCAATATTAGTAGGAATTTGCGCCCTACTTATACAGTCAGGTTGTTCACCAAGAGAAACCCACCACGAAGAAGCGCTTAAGCTTCAGGTAACCAGTCCACTACGAGAGAATACCTCGATTACTCGGCCGTATGTCTCTCAAATTCGATCTATCCAACACATCGAGTTACGAGCCCTCGAAAAGGGGTATGTACAGGAAGTGTTCATGGATGAGGGCCAAGTGGTTAAGGAGGGGCAGATGCTCTTCCAGATCATGCCTCAGATGTACAACGCTGAGCTGAATAAGGCACATGCGGAATTTGAGTTCGCAGAGATTGAGTACGAGAACACTGAACGGCTTAAAAAGGACAATGTAATTGCCCCAAGTGAGTTAAATCTCGCTAAGGCAAAGCTTGACCAGGCGCAAGCGGAGCTCGCTCTTGCCCAAGTGCATGTGGACTTCACCAAAGTCCAAGCGCCTTTCAACGGGATTTCTGGGCGCCTTCATGTAAGAAAGGGGAGTCTTGTCGAGGAAGGCGAATTGCTCACGACGCTCTCTGACAACAGCTCCATGTGGGTGTATTTCAACATGCCAGAAGCTGAATACTTAGAGTTTCAGCGCCGCGTTGGAACGAACCATGAGACTGAGGTTGAGCTTATGATGGCCAACCATGAACTCTATCAACACCCGGGAAAGATTACTGCAATCGAGGCTGACTTTAACAACGAAACCGGTAACATTGCATTCCGAGCTACATTTCCAAATCCAGAGGGAATTTTGAGGCATGGTCAGACTGGGACTGTGCTTTTGAAAACCCCACTTGATGATGCGCTGCTCATCCCCCAAAAGGCGACATTCGAGATTCTCGACAAGAGATACGTCTTCGTCGTAGACAAGCGTAACAAGATTCGCTCGAAGCCGATTTCTGTAGTTGCAGAGATGCCAGACCTCTTCGCCATCGGAGATGAACTCTCAGAGAAGAACACCATCCTCTTAGAAGGGCTACGCAAAGTGCGCGATGGAGACTCCATTGTGCCTGATATCAAAGAGCCGAAAGCAGTTTTGGCTTCTTTAAAAGTGTACGCCGAGTAACTCGACTCCCTTTTTAAATCGCATACGTCATGTTTTCACAATTTATTCACCGACCTGTCCTCGCGATAGTCACGTCGCTCCTAATGATGTTCATGGGAGTCTTGGCTATTGGATCCCTGCCAGTATCCCAGTTTCCGGATGTGGCCCCTCCCCAAGTGGTTGTCCGCGCCTCTTATCCTGGCGCGAGCGCCGATGTGCTGGTGCAGTCTGTGCTCATCCCGCTTGAACAAGCGATTAATGGTGTGCAAGGGATGCGCTACATCACTTCAGATGCCACCAGCGCTGGTGAGGCGAATATCCAAGTGTTTTTCAACCTCGGCACAGATCCGAATATCGCTGCCGTCAACGTGCAGAATAGGCTGAGTCAGGTCCTTAACCAGCTTCCACCCCTGGTACAACGCGAAGGAATTCGAGTGCTGCGGGTTCAACCGCAGATGCTCATGTACGTCAACCTGTACAGCACTGCCTCTGATGCTGACATGAAGCATCTCTTCAACTTTGCAAATGTGAACATTCTACCAGAGTTGAAACGTATTACCGGTATTGGCCAGGCTCAAATTCTTGGGAGCCGACAGTACGCAATGCGGGTATGGCTAAAGCCTGATAGGATGCTTGCTTACAACATCAGCACCGAAGAAATTCTTGAAGCGATGGGCGAGCAGAGCGTCATTGGCTCGCTTGGAAGACTTGGAAGAGCCTCGGGCAAGCGTTCACAGACATTAGAATACGTTCTCGTTTATCAAGGGAGGTACAATACCCCCGAGCAGTACGGGAATATTATTCTTAGAGCAAATCCTGAAGGAGAGATCCTACACCTGAAAGACATCGCTGATGTAGAACTTGGGAGTGAGTACTACGACATCTACTCGAACCTCGACGAACACCCTTCCGCAGCGATTGTGCTCAACCAGTCATATGGAAGTAATGCCAGCACAGTTATCAAGGAGGTAAAGACAAAGCTTGAGGAATTGAAGGCGAGCTCCTTCCCACCAGGAATGGACTTCGAGATTAGCTATGACGTCGCAAGCTTCCTCGATGCTTCGATTGACAAGG
>JAGRAT010000029.1 GCA_020434495.1 Bdellovibrionales bacterium
AGCGACTTTCGATGCGGCTCGTTTTTAAACTGCTGGAACAGCTAAAAGATGGGGAACTAAAATTTGTATTTCCCGATGGGTCTTCCCGTCTTTTTGGTACTCCCTCGCCAAATGGGTCCCAGCAGTGCACACCAGTTGAACTTACGGTGAAGCACTATCGGCTGTTTCCCAAACTTCTATTCGGTAGCGAGGTCGCTGCAGGAGAGTCCTATGTCGATGGTGATTGGACGACCACAGATCTCCCTGAGTTATTGAAACTTTTTGCTCGGAACAAGAAGTACTTAAATTTGCGAACCGTAAAGATTGGGGTCCTCGCAAGAGCTGTGGATAGATTCCTCCATTTACTTAGGAGAAACACTAAGGGTGGCAGTAAACGAAATATCTCTGCCCATTACGATCTCAGTAACGAGATGTTCTCCCTATTTCTCGATAACTCGATGACTTATTCCTGTGCTATCTTTGACACTGAGGACTCCTCACTCGAGGAAGCTCAGGAAAGAAAACTTTCTGAGGTATTACGACTCGGGGGAGTGGAGCCAGGCCAGCGAATACTGGAGATAGGTTGTGGATGGGGAAGTTTTGCAGTGAAAGCCGCAAAAGAGTTCGGCTGTCACGTTACCTGTCTGACGCTTTCCGAGGAGCAAGCTGAGTTTGCTCGGGAACGGGTGAAGGCCGCAGGAGTGGAGAATCTTGTTGATATTCAGTTGACAGATTATCGAGACATAAAGGGCCAGTTTGATCGGGTGGTCTCTATTGAGATGATTGAAGCCGTTGGGGAAGAATACCTTGAGGAGTATTTCCGGGTATGTGAACGGTTGCTGAACCCCGGAGGTCGCGTCATCATTCAGGCGATTACCCTTAAGCATGAGCGAATGGAGCTCTATCGAAGAAGTTGTGATTGGATTCAAAAACATATCTTCCCTGGCTGTTTTGTCCCGTCATACGAAATTCTTAGAGAAAAAGTGAAGAACGCGACCTCTCTCGTTTGGAAGGAGGAGCAAGCGATTGGTCAACACTATGCGACCACCTTATCGTTATGGGGGAAGCGTTTCCTCGCAAAAGCTCCAGCGGTTCAAAGCCTTGGGTTCTCCGATGAGTTTATTCGAAAGTGGATCTATTATTTTGGATACTGTGAGGCGGGATTTGACACTGGCGAGTTAAATACCTATCAGCTCGTTCTAGAGAAACCTGCTCTCGAGAAATCGGGGAGAGTTTCCTAGGGGTCAAGAGTTCATCCAAGATATCTCTATGTCCCTCTGCGTTAGATTCAATCTTTAAACAAAACACAGAGGAATAGAAAGAGAATTCTGGTCAAGCTTCTTTAGAACTTGCTTCCCTCAGTATCGCTTCCTTAAGACGTTCCTTCGCCGCCGGAGAAAGCTCCACATGAGTTTCGAGCTCTCTCGTAGCATAAGATTTCGCAGCGCCGTTAATCGCCTGAATCTGTCGCTCGTAACGCCTACAAACCATGCATAGAGCTCGATGAACAACGTAAGTGAACTGCTCCCAGGGAGAGAGGGGGGCATCAAGTTTTTTCGAGGCAAGCTTGGAGTACTCCCGACAAGAGAGCGTCGAAAGGCAACAGTGAAGAAGCCCCGGCCCATTTTTATCCGGTGCCTTTTCTGAACAACAGGAGTCTTTGGAAGAAGTCTGTCTCTGCTTTTGACCTTGTTCTGTCATTGCTCAAGCCCTGCCCAGTTCTTCTCTAAACACTCTCGTAAAACGAGCCGACAACGGTGTAACAACACCCACAAATTGGACGAAGTAATTCCGAGAATATTACAGACTTCCTCTGTTTCAACATTCTCGAAGGTTTTAAGCATAAAAGCCTGTCGTGTCTTTTCCGGAACTTTACGTAGGCAACCTTCGAAAGCTCGCATGAATTCCTTTCGTTCAAGCAATTCATTCGGTTCGCTCGCCCAGTTCGGAAGTACCCTGTTCCACACACCAAAGCGGTTAAAGTGTCTATCAAGAGTTTCGTTATCTTCTTCCAATATTTCGTTTTTCTCTTTTCTGGAACTTCGTCGGAGGTAATCGATAATCTTATTTTTGAGAATGCCGACCAGCCATGTTCTTACAGAAGAACGTCTCTCAAAATTCTTGTATCCTCGGACAGCTGCAAGCAGAGCTTCCTGCACGAGGTCCTCTGCCGTCTCCTGAGAATTCACTCGCATGTAAGCGTAGCGATAGAGGTAGTTGCCGTGTTCCTCTAACCAGCTACTAGGATCCTCTGAGATGTTGAGGACGTCTGTGGAGCTTCCAGAGGAGCCCTGAGAAACTTGGTCTTGTTCGGCTAGCTGCCGCGCGTTCTTTGCCATGAACTCAATTTGCTCTGCTAAAGTTACTCTTTGTCAGCCGAATTTTCCTCTAAGCAAAAACGATCTGTCGCAGTGCGAGGCCACTCTCTGTAAGGGCGTTTGGAAAGGGCCGCCTCGGCTATATTCCTGACAGAACATAGATATCTTATTGAAATCACCAATGCTAGTTAGACTCTCCGACGGGGAAGACCTTACGGTGGGGAACCCCCGAAAAGCCTCTCTTCGAAAGTATCCTAAGATTTCACTATGTTATAGACTGAAATGGTTCGCTAAGGATTCAGGATGAGAGAGTTTTTTCAATTTAACCGTACCGAGCTAGAGGAGTTTGTTACCACAGAGCTCGAATTGCCACGTTACCGAGTCGATCAGCTATTCCAGTGGGTTTATCAGAAGCGAGTTTTTGATCCGGAATCTTGGACCAATATCGGTAAGGCTGATCGTGAAAGACTCAAAAACGTGTTCCAGTTTCCAACACTGGATCCCAAGCTTCGAGTCCGCTCCATTGATGGCACCCGGAAGTATCTCTTTACCGTCGCCGAAGACGAGGTTGAATCTGTCATGATTAAACAGCCAGAACGGATGACGCTCTGTGTCTCATCACAGGTTGGATGTGCCCTTGGGTGTAAGTTCTGTCAAACGGGAACAATGGGCCTAAAGCGCCATCTCAGTCAGGGGGAGATTCTCACCCAGGTATTTGGGGTTTTGGTCGATTCCGATCTTAACTTCGGTGATACATTCTCCAATATGGTATTTATGGGGATGGGAGAGCCCTTTCATAACTACGAGGCTGTTACCAGAGCGATTTCAGTACTTAACGATCCTCACGGATTAGCACTCTCCCCAAGAAAGATTACCGTTTCAACCGCTGGCCTCGTGCCTTCAATCGAACGATTCTTTAAGGAAAGGGTGGGGGCGAATCTTGCCGTTTCTTTAAATGCCACCACCGACGAAGTCCGAAATGAGGTGATGCCCATTAATCGAAAATTCCCGCTTGAGAAACTTCTTGGGTCTCTTCGCAATGCAGATCTCCCTCCTCGAAAGCGAATCACCATAGAGTATGTGATGCTCCGCGGGGTGAATGATTCGGATGACGACCTGAAGCGTCTCCCGCAGCTCCTTCGCGGTATCCCGTGTAAGGTGAACCTTATCCCGTACAATTTTAACACCGGGCTTGGGTATGAGTGTCCGGAAGAAGGCACCCTGCATAAATGGCAAAAAGAGTTGATGCGGCACAACTTTGTTGTGACCATTCGCTGGTCCAAGGGACGAGATATCGATGCGGCTTGTGGTCAATTGGTAACTAAGAGCGCACAGAAGGGGCGTTTGAGAGAGCCTTCGCAGGTAGCCGCAAATGGTTAGTTTTGGAGCAATTTGGGGATCTTTGGTAGTGCACTTTGGAAGTATTTCGTAGGAAGCAAACACTGCTCTCCTGCTGAATAGAGATAGTCAGGCACAATCGTCCTCAACTCGCGCAACGGGTGGTCATTAGACAGATTCAGTTGAGGAGAAAACCAAATGGAAGCAGAGGAGTTCCTCTTATATCTTGAAAGAGAGCGCAAAGCTGCTCAATCGAGAGCGGAAGGAAACGAGGAGAACAGGCAGCCTTCTCGGGTCACAAAACAATACAATCACCAAGAGCTAGAACAGGTACTTTCAACCCCGGCAGGTCCTTATAGAATCCCCCCAACCGCAACAGCTACAGATGAGTTTCATGTTAAACGCCTCCAGTACGTCCTTGCAAAGGAAGGTGCGAAGCATGAGAAACAGGCGCTCCGTGGGAATAGATATTTTGGATCATGGGTGCTCCCAGTCGTGTGCGGAGTGTTTCTCGGCTTTTCGGTTGCATCCGCTGTGCTGCTGCTTTGGACTTAAGAATCATCGAATCCCATTTTTGTCATTGTTTACAACCATTGGACTATGACGAGAGGCTAAGGGCGGATACAAGGCATGCTCTTTTCCCTAGCAATACGGATGGCCTTGAAATACCTTTTTGCGGTACTCTTAAGCCGTGGATAAAGAAAGTTTTACAGTTATTTCAACCTGTCATGTAAACGACCCTGCTTGGGCTGAAAAGCCCTCATCTACATCGGTTGAATCGGCTTTAGCCATTGCTCTTATCGACGCCACTTGGAAGGCGCTTGAGAGTCAACTGCGAATCAAGATTCTCAGCGAGACGTGGCCGTATCTTACGAAATTTGGATCTGTGTATATCGATGATGAAGTTACTCCTTGCCCAGATGAACTTTTCGATTTGATGCTTGACTTCGCAGAAGATCAATACACCCAGAATCTGTGGACTTTTACCTCAGGAATATTTTCTAAGCGCCTAGCGGCACTCGAACCTGGGACATTTCAGGTTGGATCCTCTTTTCGAATCAAGAAGAATTTTCCCGTTCGGCAGGAATTCGTCCTAGAAGTTGGTCCTGTTTTGATTCCCAAAACTGGAATGCAAGAAGGAGGAATGATCCCCAAAACTTCAGTTACCTTGTTCGCTGAGTTTTGTGACGATATCGAAATTGAATTTTCGATTTGAGATGGATTACTCCCACTGTATTCCCACGTTTTAATAGTGCGTTCCATTACTAGAGGAGGGGCTCGCTGTCGTGCGAATAACTCGTACTTGCCATCGAGTCTTCTGACCCTCCAAGACTGTTTTACGCGCTAAACTATTAATTTTTTCTGCGGAGTGCCGCTCTATATCGGTGAGGTTATTTCACTGTAGCTGAGAATGCAGTAGGTGACCACACGGATGTATGAAGTAAAGACATGGCTGTCACTCTTGGGAAAAATCTCTCCTCGCTACGCGTCTCGCGCCAGCTTGACGCGAACAGTCAGCGTCTCTCTTCCACCTTTGAACGACTCTCCAGCGGATTGCGGATTAACAGTGCCGTCGATGACCCAGCAGGGCTAGCGGTCTCATCAAAACTGCAAGCCGATGCACGGGTAATGAATCGTGCCAGATTAAATCTTAACGATGCGACCTCACTATTAAACGTCGCCGATGGGGCGTTAGGGCAGGTGTCCTCGCTCTTAACCCGTATGAGTGAGCTGGCGGCGCAGTCAGCAAATGGGTCGTTTTCTCTCACTCAAAGGATCTCTCTTAACAAGGAGTCTCAGGCGCTTGATCAGGAGATTCGAAGAATTACTGCCGGCACAACGTTTAACGATCTCAATATCTTCAGGTCGGGAGAGTTTTCGGAGTCTTCAGTTCTCCTGGCCAATGGGGATGGGGCTTTCAACCTCGCTTCGCTCGGTGAGGTCTCGGATAACGGAAGGTATGCCCAGTATGGAGCCGGTTTTGCGATTGCTGATTACTATACCATACGAGACAGGGAAACCGGAGACAGTTATGTCATGGATCTCAACACTGACATCGGGTCTGTAGTCTCATCTTCAGTGCTGGAAGTTACGGATTCCGGTCTGGCCATACTCGGTGTCAATACTGGAAGCGGCACGAATCTTTATAGCTATGATTTTGCGACGGCAACTTATACCGCACTAACTGCAACAGCAACCTCTGATACCTTTGCGGCAGATGGAGTAGATGTCAGTGCCGATGGAAGGACGCTGGTCTTCTCCTCTCAGACTATCTACGCGGATGAAGCTGTGGCGACCTCAGGGGGAACCGCTGGAGCCGCCTATCGACTGTACTCCCTTGACCTCACCACTGGGATAGTGAGGACGAATGGAACAGATCTGAATGCTCGACTCTCTCGAGCAGAAGTGAGCGGCGATGGAACGCAAGTGGCATATCTCACAACAGCATCGACTACCGCTCTCTATACAGCTGATCTTACATCTCGTGTCTCGAGTGCTACACTTGTAAATAGTGCTGTGGGGGCCACTATTACGAACCTTACCCTGGCTGGAATCCGTGACACCGGAGAGGTGATATTTGCGTCGAACAACAACCTGGTCGGTAACGGTAATTCCTACAGCCAGTTCTTCATGGCGGATCCAGATGCCGGGACTCTTATGCAACTGACTGCCTTCGAACAGAGTGGTACCATTGCAAACGTCAAGTTATCAACCGATGCGTCAACGCTGTTCTTCACATCAACTGGCAACTATACGGGGGAGAACGCAGATGCGCGCACGCAGCTCTTTCGACTCGATACGAGTATCGGTGAACTGGAACAGCTCTCAGGTTTCACTTCAAGTGACCCAGCCTTCGGTAATATTCGGACGACGACAACGGGGAGAATGTTCGTTATTGAGACAGCAGCAGATGATGTGATCCAGTATGACTTTTCAGAGAATGCTGTGAACTTTGACTTTAAGGCTGGTAACGGCGCAGAGGGTCGAATCCTCACCTCGATAGCGAATTTGCGAGAGAGCCTCTCGTTCCTCGGCAGCCTCTCCCTTTCTTCCCAGTCTGCCTCGCAAGATGCACTTGATGAGATTGAGTTAGGAATGGAAGCCTTGTCTCAAGTGAGGGGGAGTATCGGTGCCGGGCTTAGTCGTCTGGGGATAGCGAACGAGATTGCCGAGTCACTTGTTATTGAATTTGACGCAGCAATCAGCAGAATACGAGATGTCGACGTCGCAAGAGAAACTGCTGAGTTGGTGCGGCTAAACATCCTTCAACAATCTGGCGCTGCTCTTCTTGCTCAGACGAATTTACAGCCGAACCTAGCGGTTCAACTCATATCTGGCGCAGTCGTTCAGTAGCTTAGCAAGGGGTGGGACGCTCCATTGATACAAAGCATATCACGGACAGCTAGATCACTTAGTCTTGTAACAGTCACGACCAGTCCGACTTTAGTAGCGGTTTTGTTGCCTCAAAATTGGGCGAGTCGTGAGTGGCACGACTTCCACTCTGCCTTGTGTGTCTCAGAGGGTCGATTGTAGAAGGGGCAGGCGGCGGGGCGACCACAGAAGTCCTCTGCAAAAAGGTTGCAAGGCTTGTAAAGAGCCAGCAAGAGGATGTCTCGAAAACCGTTGAAATTATGAATTGAAGGTGGGTTCCACCCCCGAGATAATCGGGGGAGCAATTGAAAAGGAGAACCCACATGAAGAAGAGACCAGAGAACCTAATCCCTGAATCAAGGGAAAATCGTATCAGTATTTAAGAGTCTGGATTCGGAAGGAATTCAGGCGGTTATGGAGGAGCAAGCAAAGCACGCAGCGATTGCCTTTGGGTTGGAGCTGCTTGAACTCGACAGACTTGAGCTTTGTGGCGAGCGTTACCTTCACAGTGGCGGCGACCGAGCATACTGGCGTCACGGCACTGAGGAGACCTCCGTGATAGTCGGAGGAGCCCGTCAGCGAGTGAGGCGTCCTCGAGTGCGAGGGAAGAAAGGAGAGGCAGAACTTCCAAGCCTCACCAAGCTTCGAGACCAGGATCTCCTCGATGAAGAGATGAAAGAAACGAGGCTCCTTGGAGTGAGTACCCGCAATTACTCAGAAGCGATCGAGGGGTACAAGGGAAAATTCGGAGACTCGAAAAGCAGTGTCTCCCGCGCCTTTGAACGAGTCAGCAAGAAAGACCTGGACGCCATCAATCACTCGGGTTTAAGCGAATATTCCTTCATTGGGCTTGTTCTCGATGGACTTGAAATCAAAGGGCGAACGGTTATTGCTGCCGTTGGGGTCAAGCACGAGCTTGAGAAAATCCCCGTGGGGCTTATCGAAGGGAGCAGCGAGAACTCGCGGATAGTGACCGACCTGCTTCAAAATCTTCTGGAGCGAGGGTTCATGCTCCACTGCGAACGGCTACTGTGCGTCCTTGACGGCTCAAAAGCGCTCAGCAAAGCAGTGCGTGATGTCTTTGGGAATGCCGTGCTCATTCAACGTTGCTGGCTTCACATGCTCAGAAATCTTGAAGGCTATCTGCCGGAAGAGAAACACCGTGAGCTTCATCACCGGGTGAACCGGATGATGAATCTTGACCGCTATAAGGACGCCAAAGAAGAGCTTAAGAAGCTTCGAGACTGGCTCCGGCAAACCAGCGAGCAAGCTGCCAATTCCTTGGATGAAGCCGGTGAAGAGCTTCTCACCCTTCATAAACTTGGAATTCCGCTGGCGCTGCGCAAAATCTTGGATTCTACCAACATCATCGAGTCGCTCTTCTCCGTCGTAAGGCAGAAGCTCCACAACGTGAAGAACTGGAACTCAAGGAATCCTAACCGAAAGATGCAGTGGATCGCTTCTGCTATCCTTCATCACAAAAAGAAAATGAGGAAGCTCAGAGGAATGAAGCACTGCGACGCTCTCATCCGTGCATTGGGCCTCAAAGTTGACCAACACAAAATTTCGGCTTAAACAAAGGAATACCCGCCTTCAAATTTCAACGGAATGTGGGGCAATCTCAGAGAACTAGGAGAAACGTATACACGGTAACTACCGAGTTATTTCACTAGAGACCGTTTCATGCTCCGCAGCGCTTCAAATCCATTTAGGTACCCTCTAACAAGGAGACTCTGCGGGATTCGAAAGCGGTACATATTCGTTTTCGTTTCAGTGAAGGGTGCTTTGTACTCTTCATCTCCGATAGTGAAGTCGAATACTTTGGCCGTTTCCTGCGCAGCATAGCGGTACACCTCTGCCAGCAATAGTTTGCCAGGAGAGAGCTTTCGAAATTCTGGATTGTACGATGGTTTGTACCAATAGAACCGTCTTCGGAATAAATATCCAAAGTGAGCGGCAAGGAGATTCTCGTCTATCCAAAGAGCGGAGAAAACGAGATTCCCATTCGGGCACAACGCTTTGACGAAAGCAGTAAACAGTTCTCTCTGCTTTGGGTCTTCGAACTGGGATTCTCCCACGATAGGTTTCCAACGTTGGTTGTGTTGCTCAAAGAATGTATCGAGCAGTGGCAGAATCTCTTCCGCAGTTCTGAAGTGTTGAACCAGGGGTTTACCTGCCTTTCTGTATCTCTTCAAAATCTTATGAGTGCTTCCTCTATTCGGAATTGCTTCCGGATCGTTCATGTCTATCTTTGTAGACCAAGCATGATACGGAACGGCCGTATGTGCGTAAGAAAGCTTATTGAGGAATTCGAAATATGGTGAATCGTCTCTGATATTTGATAGTTGAATAAGTGGTGCTTCTGAGAATAGGGAAAAGGTGAGATCGAATATCTCACTCCGTTCCTTGTCGGATAGCTGTGACGAGAGGATAGGGGCAGCATAATCGCAAGTGTAGTCACGTGTCCCGATGAACTCAAGTGATGTTATCCGAACTTTTTCCACTATCTGCTTGGCTATGTACATCGGGAAAATAGCTACAAGCTCGTCGCTATCCTTTCGCGTAACAAGAATGAGCCGCAGGGCTGCTGCTTCGCCGTAAACTCCCCACCAAGCGAGTTGCCACGCGTGGGTTTGATAGGGGTGTGCACCCGTATCCTCATCGATCAACTTATTCCACTCATCTTCCAGAGCTTCCAATTCATCGTAAGTGGTTAGGACTTGAGTCTCGAATTTATTCATTGATATCGAAAGTACGTTTGTTCGAATTGTCTTGTTGACGGTTACGAGAATCCCTGTAGGCGAGCTCCCTAAAATGATATCGCTTGGCTACAATCTTTTGTCCACCGTTTGAATGATGAAAAAACATTGCAATATCACCCTCGCTCGGGTGGTTATCAGCTTCGGTGAGAGTCGGTTTTGGAGATTCGGGCTTAACAGAGTAGAGAGAGTCAAGGACGTAGGGTTTTCCTCCTGCTTCCAAGTGCTGTTTGATTGTCTGTTCTAACCGATTTTGCCAACCAGCAACTCCTTCAACCTGAGAGTCGTAGAGCAAACTATAGAAGGTATGGCCTGTTAGGTAATGTAAAGGTGCCCAAATCCGTGGCCCAAAGTCTTGGCCGGTAACAACAAAAATACTTTTTGGAGGGGCGCTGAGGGTGGTCTGTTTTGCAATCTCGGTGATGAGCTCTTCGTGATCCTGTTCATAGGTAACCGCTATTGAGGTGAAGTTCCAGAGGCAAAAAGCAATTGCAGGAATGACGGAGAGATAGCCTTTCAGAAATGAACGAGCGGAGAGATCGGCCAACAAAAGGAGAAAATAAGGGAGGACAAAGCAAAATCTTTCAATATCACTTCCTTGCCACAATGCTCCGAAGAGAAAGGAAGGGGCTAGGCTTGCTATAAAGAGCAAGAAGAGTTTCGAGGAGACAATACCATTCCATTGCAAGATGAATACTCCGCCAAAATAGAGGAAGAAACTCACGAGAAGAACGATCGGAAGAACTGGGCCGTATTGGTTACCTCCTCCGGAAATAAAACTTTTCAGCGCCGTTCCGAGATCTCCTAGGTATAAAACGCTCTGAATCAATCCAAGCGGAGCTCGCAACAGATTGAGCAATGAGAGTTCTGCTGGAATGCCGTGCCCAGAGCTTCTAAGCCACACAAAGAAATTTGCGAAAGTCGTATTTGATTCTGTGGTGAGGAACCCGATGATGAGCGTTGCCCCGAATAAGGACATGGCCGAGAAGGGGATCGCCATCGAGTACATGAATTTCGTTTGGATGGAGTTCTTCCAGGAAACAAACGGGATAGCCATTAGCAGTGGTATCCCTAGAATACCCAGTCCCCAGAATGAAAGAGAGAGAGCTGATGCTATTCCGCAGAACACAATAGTTCTCGCTTTTGAGGTCGCTTCCGACTGCAAACACCACTTAACTGCCAGGAGGTGGAACATAACGGAGGTGGAATAGCTACTCCCACTTCCGCCGTAAACAAGTGAGAAGTGAGAGAGTAGGTAAGCTACTGGAATTGCAGGGGCTGCTTTCAGTTGTAGTGCTATTGCAATTTCATAGAGGAATATTGACGAGAGAACTGTAGAAAAAGCGGAAATGATCTGAAGAGCAAGCAACGGATCGAGTGAAAAGGAAAAGAGGGTAGCTACACTTACCGCAAATGCTCCTACCGGCCTCCAAAGGAGGTGGCCAGCGTCGAGTGGAAGCAATTCCCCGGAATGAATGGCAATGGCGTACCAGGTCGCATCCCCATACCAGTGAGGATTTACAGCGATAAGGAGCGCAGTGGTGCAACCAATAAGAGCAGCGAAGGAGAGAGCGTTGTCTATACCATCCGCCCCAACCAGAGGTATCGATTTCATAGTAGAGCAGTGTGGCATAAAACGAGATCTTACGCTCATTTCAATTCCAAGCTAACTCACTAATGTTTCTAATTTTTTGGTTCTTCTTCGAGCCATGCGCGGCAGTTGGACTCTTCGATTTGTTCTCGATTCTGGTAGAGGCAGTAGACGTCATTAAGTTGCTTCTTGTCGCTCTCTCCCGTACTCCAACAAAGGGTCTCTAGAGATGATAAGCACGAACGAAATACTTGGCCGCAGTAGAGAGTGATAGGTAGGGTTCGAAACAAGCTCTCCTGTCCGCGGTCCTTTTGAAACTGTTCATAATTTGTAGGGTTTGAGAGGAATTCCGCCTTCCCTTTTCTAATGGCGGCCGAAAGCATTGGGTACGAAATCGCGATCAGACCAATCACTACGAGCAGAAATCCTATAGCCCTAACAAGCATTCGTGATGGGGTAATCATAAAAATAGTATGTCGAAAGAGCCGGAGATAGCCTAGCAAGGGATCTGAGAGGGCTGCCAGTCTGAAATCCTGCCAACTACGAGAGATTCTTAGGACAGCTGCTATATGGTGCTCGTTCATCGTTACGGCGAGAAGTAGTAAAGCGCCCTTCTTCAAAGGTAAGGGCATAACAGGTTGATAGTGTTTATGCGGTGTGACTCTTGAGCAAGCTGACGTTCTCAAACTCCTCTCAGATGGCAGAAGTCGCTGCTGTAGGCACGATTGACATCGCTAGTGAGCTCAGTACGGGACTTTCCCCAACCGTGATTGCCGTAGAGGAGGACCCTCGAGTGCAGGGGACACCTGCTCTTGATAAGGTGCGTAGCGGGGAGATCGTACTCCGTTCAAATTCGCCCCACACAGAGTCGGTGCGAGAGCTCCAACGTTCTCTTCGAGAGCTTGGATATGACATTAAGGTAGATGGAGCGTTTGGAAAAAATACAGCTAACGCGGTTCGAGAGTTTCAGCGTTCACAAGGGCTAACAGTTGATGGGGTGGTTGGAAAGAAAACTTTGGCTGCAATCGATGCAGGGCTAGCAAGTGATGTTTTAAAGCAACTTGAGAGGAAGCAAGATCAGCCGGTGCCCCCTCGTGAGTCCAGTCCGACAGTGCAGGGTACTGAAGCAGTTCGGGAGACCAATCTTGATGCCGAAAATTTTCGTGCTGCGATGAAACATGTTTTTCGATTTGAGGGGGGAATCAATAGCGATCCAGATGATATCGGAAATCGTGGTGGCAACGTGACCAATCTCGGAATAACCCAGTCGGTCTATAATTCTTGGAGAGCAAAGCATGATTTGCCAAACCGCTCGACTTTAGAAATCACCAAGAAGGAAGCTGCTCATCTTTACAAGGAAGAGTACTGGGACCGAGCACACTGCCCGAATCTTCCAGAAAAGAGCTCCCTCGTACAGTTTGATACGGCCGTGAATATGGGAGTGGGCGGCGCAACGTTGCTACTACAGAAAACCATCAATCAGTTCCTACCTCCGGATGAGCGAATAAGTGTAGATGGTGCATTTGGCCCAAAGACTGAGCGAGCGCTCGCCGCAGTGCTCGAACGAACTTCTGACAAAGACCTGGCTTTGCGATACTTAGAGAATCGGGAAGAGAAGTATCGTCAATTGGCTACAGTTGGAGCGAATGAGAAGTTCCTTAGAGGATGGCTAAATAGGATTGACGCGCTAGAGAAAGTTATCGCTCCGCAATTCCCGCCAGTACTCTCTGCCTCTGTTCGCACTGGTGGGTATGATGGTTCAACCGCAACAGCGGTACGGAATCTCTATCGAGAGCTCGGCATAGATGAGCCTTCGACAGAGATTACCCCTGCGGTTTTTCGATTTCTTGAGCGGAGATAGTGCTAAGAATCTCCGGTCTTAAAATAGAGCTTGGTAAATGTTGCTTATGGCATTCAGGATGCTGAAGCGTTAGTTAAGCAGTGTTTTGGGAGCCTCTCTGGATCAGTATACCAGTAATCTTGGATGACATGAGAATTTGGAGTGCTCCCAGAGCAGTGGAACCCGATATTGGAACGCACAGCACCAAATGAAGCACTTAAAAGATGAATCCCCATGAGCTCAAGAGAGGTAAGGACCGCGAGCATAAGCAGTGCTCCAAGAATTGAGTATTCAATTGCTGCGGCCCCGGCATCCAGCTTGATTCGAACTATTGACGGTATTTTTGGTGCCAATATTGCTCCGTTTCGATTAGAGACAGGGTAATTCTGTTAGAGTTGGGGTCGTCATTTGAGGGTTGCTGCTCAATCTTCTAAGGCACAAAGTCTGGCGAAATCTTCAAATTGAAGATTCTTGTGAGGAAAAATGACCGAAATTCTCGTAGAGATGAGTTGTTAGGTCACTACGGGGAATCTACAGTGTTCCTGTTGTCATGAGTTACCTCTTTTGACTCTGGTTTTTCCGGTAAGCTTTGAGATCGATTTTTTTTCCTTCGCCACGATATTCCTCATCAGCCGCCGCCGCGACAGCTCGCCCTGGAATACCTATGACCGTCCCGTAAGCTTCTTCAACAGCCTTTTTCGAATCCTCGTCCAGTGCTTCCTTTGCGTCGAGCTCATACCCGGCCAGTCCAGCTGCAGCTTGCCCAAGCTTGTAGATTCCATATGGGGGAATGAGGATTGCCGCCCCTATATCACCGAGGGATTCGCCATAGATAATGTTTTTCCCAGTTTCTTCCAAAACGTATCCCGCCTCCGCTTCGTTCTGAGCGATTGGCGGTTGTTCAGTTTCAAGCTTCTTTCGCAGGATCGTTCCACATCCGAGTAGGAATATCGATGTGGAAATGAATAGGGCGAAACGAAGGAACATCGTTACAGCATATTACAAAGCGATATAGTGAGCTAGAATTGCAACTCCTGTGTCTCCAAATCTGCCTCTTCTGCAGTTATACATCCGCAGATGCATTCCCATTCTACCGGTGAGCACTCTAGGACGTATTGGCCATGCTTTCTCGACACCGAGCAAGCTGAGGGATCGTCTGGCCAGCCATGCACATAATATGAGTAGCGACATTCTTTTTGATTGTCACAGGCGTATCCGCACGCCTCTTTGGCGGCCAGATTTCTTAAATGAATCTCTCCACCCGTAAAACTTCTTACCGCAACTTTCCCCTTCTGGACAAATACACTGAATTGGAAATCGGCAAGGGCAACGTGGTGATGAAAGATAAGGCTTAAGAAGACCACCGGCACTAAAATAGCTTTTTTATTCGTAAAATTGGGCATGGTACACCGCGAAGAAAAAATTAGGGAGCAGGAACTGGAAGGTTCCGCTCCCCAGGTTTTACGTTTTTGTGAGAGTACCCTTTCGAGTACGAAGAGTCCGGAGGGAGTGTGGGACAGTTTGGGTAACGGTCTCCGTGGTCGGGGCTAGTTAATTGTTTCCCTCCGAACGTCATTCTCATAAAGAGTTATGGGACTAATATTTAAAATGGGTCTTAAACCCAAAAAATATTTTATACGGAAAACTTTGAGATCTCGGTGGGTATTAGGATCTTAATCGCCATAACATTACGTAATAATTAGTTTTATTTAATACTGAGCTTGGCAGTGCAAACTAAAAATTTATTTCAAAAATGTGAAAATGGGTTTAACACCCAACTAAAAATGACGATGATAGCCGTAGGATTACCCCTGCTATGCGCATTACCGACTCCCAGCGAAAGCTTCTTGAGCTACTTTTGACCCCGATTGTTCGACATTTCGTGCGCAAATCACTCACCATTCAGACTCTTTACGATGTTTGCAAGTCGGTTTTTATCGCTGTAGCTGAGGAGGAGCTTGCACGAGGAGGAACAAAGGTGAACGTCAGTACCTTAAGCGCCGCTACTGGAGTAACGAGAAAAGAGGTAAAGCGGATTTATCGAGACCAGGAGCTTCCAAAGGTCCGCTCCGGCATAAGCGTCACTTCAAGGGTAATTGGCCAGTGGGAGCAATCTCCCCGGTTTTCCAGTAAAAACAAGACACCACGAACATTGACCTATAAAGGAGTAGGAAGTGAGTTTTCGGAGCTTGTGTTGTCTGTGAGTCGGACACTAGAAGCGAGTACAGTCCTCAAGGATTTGGCTCGAATAGGTGCAGTTGCCTTTACCCCCCGAGGGGTGCGGTTGGTGAAGGATGTAGATCGCTCACTTGATGAAGAACGATGGAGGATAGAGCTCGCAGCACAAGATATGGATGCGTTACTTAAAGCAGTTAACGACAATATCGACAATCCAGAAGTAACTCGTAATCTTCATCTTCATACAGAGGCGGATAATTTGTATGTGGATGCCTTGCCGGAAGCGCGAGAGTGGCTTCTGGAAGAGGGGAAAAAGCATCATAGGCGGGTTCGGAGCTATCTCTCAAAAATCGATGCTGACATCTCTACGGGAGAGAACCCTGAGCGCCTGGCCGGAGGGCGGCTTGTATTCTCGAGTTTTAGCTATACTGAGCTGCCTAAGGGGAGGCTAATCCAGTCTAAGAAAGATTCTTAGTCGCTGCCCTCAATTATGCCGTTGCCGTCGTTCCGACAGGTGGACATTCGGTATAACGCTTCTCCTCTGACCCAAATCTCCTCCAAATTCCAGAGGGTTGTCATTTGAGAGAAGCACTTCCACGGTTTGTTGCGATAGTTTATGGGGTGATAGGACGTTGTGGGTAAAATGAAGAATCTAAAAATTTTTAAGTCTCTTGAGCGAATCGCATCTTCTGCTGCAGGCGCCTGTTCAATTGAAGAGATAGTTGTTGCGGTGGGAGTAACCCTTGCTGTTCTTGCGGCGCAGACTCAACTTGGTGCTGAAATCTCTTCTGAGTTCGATACGACCCGTAGCGCCATGCAGGGAGTTGGCACGATGGGCGGGACCAACCCTGATGATGGATTTTTTAAAGGTGGCAATAATAACAACAAATCGGGTTGCTCTGAGGGTCGGCTGGTAGATGGCCCTCCAGGTTCAAGTTGCTGAGAACTGATTCTTCTCAGAGATCGACGCGATCTAGAGCGGTCACAATGAGTGCTTGATAGCAATTCAGGAGATCGGAAAATCTTTGTTTCATTGTTCTCGCTGTTTGCCTGTGAGCCTTTTCGGATGTTCATTTTGTATTAGTCAGGACCATTTCTTGGTATGGTTTTCTTTGGCTTCTTCCGAGAGGCGCCAGTTTTAAATGTGACACCCTTCCAAGCATCTCCTCCAGCTCCAATGCGGTCTTTACCCGCATTCGTTGCGACGGTTACATCTAACGCAATTTCATATTGGCGGTTGGATCTAAGCCCTGAGATCTTTTTCGTCATAAAAGTAAACAGGTCATCGCTCCGGTTGGTTCCAGAAAATGCCGGAGCTGGCCCTGATATTTCGAGTTCTGCTGGAAGGGCTTCTCGCTGGAACTGAAGGTCGAAATCCTCTTTTCTTCCCACGGGGTAATCCGCAAAGTCTCCTTACCATCCTTGATTGCTTCTCACGAGGTCAAAGGAGAATTGGCGAGAGGTGCGTGTGCTCTCGGCGAGTGCGATAGAGACAAAGAGGATTGGTGAAAGAAGTACGAGAGCACAGAGGAGACGAGACTTTTCAGACAACCACTAGAGGCGGTAGAGATGGTCTCTTATTCATGATCGATGCATTCCAGTAAGGTTTAATTGACAATTAAGGACCCGGAGGTCTTGAATTGCGCGAAAGGAGGATTACTATATCCCTAGTTCTTGAGAAAATCTCAGGTACAGAAACGGAGGTGTAATCATGAATGCCTTACAGAAATTAATAACACGCATGATTTCGGTGGGTGTTTTGCTCTGTTGTTTTTTGATGGTGAATGCAACTGCAGATACCCGCATTAATCTTAACGATCCAATCGTGCTTTCAACGAACTTCGGTAATGGGGCATACAAAACAAAAATTGTAGGTCTTGCGTACCCAGTTCCTGGCGGTGGTTTTGAAAAGCCACTCGTTGTTGTTTACGGAGATTACGTTGGGCCTAATATCTGGATTCAGACTGGGGAGTCTCATCCAGCACGGGATCTTTTTGTGACGCGGTCGTTGGATGACGGAGTTACCTGGTCCACTCCTATTAATATTACTCAATCAGCAAATCTGACATCGGTCAGTGCCGATCACGATGGTGATGAAGGGGCGGGAACAGCGCCACTTCCGTATTTCGGCGACAACCAGAAGCCGAATATCTTCAACAACGGGAAGGTTGCAATGATTAGTTGGGTGAGCGCCTATTGCCCAGGGAGTTTGCAACGAACCGTGCGCTACCCAGAGTACGGAAACATTGAAGTGCCCTACCAGTGTGTATACGTCATTCGTTCTCTTGATGGTGGAGCTACTTGGGGTGCCCCAGAGCAGCTTACGTTTGGCGAGCGCGATGCCAAGCAAGATGTAGTCAAGGGATCAAGTGCTGGATGGATGGTTACCTATCAAGCAGATCCGCTTGGCTTGCAACCCGGTGATGCAGAGGGTCCCGGAGAGGGAGGAAGTGGTGCAAACGTCACACACGGAACTGATGTGTGGATGACTGCTTTGCCACAGTCTGCTGTCGCTGCAGGGGCACCGTTTCCGGCACCTACTCGGGTGACAGATAACTTCACTACCATGAAAAATGGATTCGAATCAGGAACTGTTGGTGCTTCCCGTCCGAATCTTGGGCTTGTTGGGAATCTCGCTGTGGTTGCCTATGAAGAGACGAAGGGGCTTGAAGGATTTGATGATGGAAAATATGTGCGTTATCACGTCTTTTCACCGTTCGATAGCTCACTACCGGATGCCACCGCGGGAGCTGGATGTATCATTAGCGATCCTTCCGAGAATGCTCGTCGGGTGCGTTTTGTGACCCAGAACACCCCGGGAAGTGCTAGCGGAATCTCAATGTTCATCTTCTATAAGCAGGGGAACTACGATCAGGGTGGCCCTTCTGACATTATTGGGCGTTCAGCTCTGGGTGGTTTGCTTCCAGCGAACCTCGTTCCAAGTGTTGATCCGAACTGCGCCGTGAGGGATGACGCCTTTAACAACACTCCTGGGATTAACCTCTCCAGCTCTGCTGGGCTCGCTGCTGATACAGAGAGTGACCCATTTGAGAACGCTCTTGCTCACCGAGGGATACTCCGTGGGGATAACATTATCCTCGGGTACTCCTACACCCCGGACTGGGCGGTTGCGCTTTACACCGATGATGAGACGTATAACTTCTTCGTTCGACGTTCCGCTGATGGTGGTGCTACCTGGGATGAACCTCGAAACATGACCAACCTTACGGATACCTCTATAACTATCAAGGAGCCACGTCTCGTTGGGACTCCCGGTACACCAGACCCTTCAGAAACATCTGATCCGAATGTGTACTATGTCGCTTGGGGAACCGAGGTAAATCACTACGAACACCTTGGGTTAGCTCCAGAGCCGTTAGATCAGTTCTTTACTCGAACCACCGATGGCGGGGAAACCTATGAGGTCGTTCAACCGTTCGCCGACGGACCTGCAGGACAATACGAATCGCAGCTTCGAACCACTCCCGATGGTAAAGCCTTCTATGCTGTATGGCAGGAGGCAGATGCTATCGGCGATGTGCTTTCTATGTTTCGTTACGGAGTAGAAGGGGAATACACCCCTCCAGATGATTGCCCAACCGACCCGAACAAGACGGAGGCAGGAATCTGTGGTTGTGGTGTCCCTGATGTGGACTCTGACAACGATACCGTCCTTGATTGTCTGGAAAATTGTCCTTTCGATAGTACGAAGTTCGAACCGGGAGTCTGCGGATGTGGAGTTCCCGATATCGATTCTGACATCGATGGGGTGCTTGACTGCAACGACGGCTGTCCTCTGGATCAGAATAAAACTGAAGCAGGTGTCTGTGGATGTGGTGTTCTTGAATACGATGGAAACAAAGACGGAATCATGGATTGTGTCGACTTGAATTGTACATCTACCGACCTTGGAAGCGATAAGTCAGAGATGATACGTCTTGCGGAGCAGTCTTACCGTTACCTTAGCCGAATAGTGAGGGTATTCGCGGCAGTATCGAACGACTCCAGGGCGGGAAAGAAATCTCTTCTCCGTAGTGGAAGATTGCTTGAGGATGCGCTTTCTAAGTTGAGCGTGGTACCTGACCAGGTGACCGAGTGTTCAAACGCACTCCTCTGTGTTCAAGCAAGTACCTCGAACATTACCGAGCGATATGTAGCGGATATGAATGGCATAACCAAGCAAACTCGTAGAGTTGTGCGCCAACTACTCCGGAGTACTTCATCAAAAACTGTAGCAAAGCTTGCGCGTAAGGTCCGAAAGCGCTCAATCGCGCTTAGAGACCAAGCAGCACTCTCCGTTCAAGCAGTACCGCTAAGTGTAAGCTCTTGCTCTATGTGATTATCAATACCGATGGCTACCCTTTGTTTGTTGATTCAAGCAGGGTGGCCATCTGTTTAAGGGGATGGCAGGCGAAGAGATTTGTTTTCTATGCGCTAGGGAAACTGGCTCTATAAATGATGAAAGAATTCTCGTTTCTCATCTTGTAAAAACGCTATGAGTTCTGAGGGGTCTTTAACGAGAAACCCCTCATAGGCATC
>JAGRAT010000002.1 GCA_020434495.1 Bdellovibrionales bacterium
AGGGAAGATACATAGCAGCCCTCAAAAGAACCCACCGCTTCGCGGCAATTTCTTTTGAGAACTGCTATAGAGTATTCAAGAAGACCGTGTTATCGACCAAGTGACAAGCTTTGCAGCTTTCTTGAAAGTCCCTCGCTTAATCGATCGAGCTTCTCGTGGAGTTGGGTTATCTCTAGCTCGGCTTTGAGATTCACGTCGTATTCAATATCGTTTCGGATGCGATCCTTTACCGCTTGGAGATTCTGAGCGAGAAGCACAAAGATGCTCAAAAAGATCGCCTCCAATGAAACCGCCATAGTTAAGAATCCGAACGGGTAGGGATCGAACGCCGAGATGCCGGGTATGATGTCTACGTTGAGGAGTATCCAAAAGAAAAAGAAGCAAAAATTGATGATGAGGAATGGAATACTGCCGCTGAAATCGGCGATTACATTCGCTATTCTCTGCATCAGAGAGAGTTCGATTTTTGCCTCTTCGTTTGGATTTCTTATGACTCGACTTCGGAGCATGGCATCAGCCTCTCTCAAGCGGTTCGCAATAAGGGCGAGTAAAGCTAATCCAATTTCAGTATTTGAATGCAGGAGTTCCACAAACTCGGAACGATCAAGCCTTTGCACGAGAACATCGCTTCGGCATACGGCAGAAGCAGTCCTTGAGCCACCATCCAATACAGCGATCTCTCCAAATATCTCTCCGGGCTCCAACACTGCAAGGCTGATCTGACCACCAGCGTGATCTTTAATATACAGTTCAACCGTTCCCTCTTCGACAAAGTAGAGGGCGTCTCCATCATCTCCGACTTGAAAGATGTACTCCCCTGCTTCGAGGTGCACTGGTTTGACTGCAGAATTAATACTGAGCTTTGCCTCCTCAGAGAGCGAGCCGAGCGCTTTGATAGTGTTCGAGTGGTGAAGTTCAGAGGGTATTGCTTGGGTGTTCATAGGGAAGTGGACTCCTCTGAGATTGTGATGACAACCCGCGGAAAAAAGCAACGGGGGGACGGAAGGGGATAAGATCCTTCCGCGGTTGAGGAATATCTATTTGAGCTTTTCTGTGAATGCTTCTTGAGATAGCTTTTCGGTGCTTTTGGCTCTTCATGATGGCGAATGAATCGAGGGAGAGTTAGTTCCGTGAAAGAAAAGACAGGGTGGGAGAAGTCGATAGAGAAGATTTCTCCGGTTCTTGAGCTCCTAAGAGAAACCTATTCAGTCGCGATTGCTCTCTTTAAAATTCTCATCCCTGCGATCATCGTCGTTAAAGTGCTCCAGGAGATTGGAGCGGTGGCCGTACTTTCAAAAGTACTAGAACCGGTGATGTCACTTTTTGGTTTGCCGGGTTCTATGGCGATTGTCTGGACAACAGCAATGGTTACGAATATCTACGGCGCGCTTGCCGTCTTGATGCTCCTCATTGGTGATACCCCCCTCTCTGTCGCTCAGATGACGGTGCTCAGTACGATGATTCTGATCTGTCATTCGCTGCCAGTGGAGCTCGCTCTTACCCATCGGGTAGGTGGACATTTCCTCTTTCTCGGGGTCCTTCGTTTGTTCGGTGCTAGTCTTGCTGGGGGAGTTCTGTGGCAGATCTATTCTCACTATGGACTATTGGAAGCGCAGGCAGTTGTTCGGTGGAGCGCTCAGAAGGTTGAAGGGAGTATATGGGATTGGTGTATCAATCAGGTGAATAACTTAGGGTTTATTCTCATTGTACTCTTTTCGCTACTTACCTTGATGCGATTTTTAAACTACGTTCGGTTTACTGAATTTCTTGGGAAGCTTTTGCGGCCGTTGCTGATACTGATGGGGATTTCGCCCAAGGGAGCCTCAATCGCTGTTTTTGGACTTCTTGCTGGAATTACCTTTGGAAGTGGTCTCCTTCTCGCAGAGATAAAAAAGAGCTCCATCCCTGCCAAAGATATTGTACTGGTTCTTTCCTTTCTCTCCCTCTGTCACGGAATGATTGAGGATACGACACTCATGTTTCTCTTTGGGGCGCACTACTCGGGAATTCTCGTTTTCCGAGTTGTATTCGCGGTAGCGGTGCTGATCATCTTTTCAAGACTCTCCTTTGTGAATTTTGAACTCCTCCAGCCGAAGAGTGCACGTTCCGGCAGGGTTAATGCGGATGCTGAGTTGAATTCCTCCGATGATGCCAAGAACGGTAAGTGAGGGGCGAGAGTTCCTCGCCCGGAATTTGTGATAATTAGCATGAAGAACTGAAATTGCTGCAAATTATGGCAGCTAATTTCAATAAACTATCAAATATAACGATAACTAAGCCATGGAGGAACTCTTCCTCTCGTAAACCAAATGATGAGAAAACGGAGAGAACGATATGGCTCGACATTCGCAAGATTCAATGAAACTCGTTTCGCTCGATGATGCAAAGATTCTTCTAGAGCGTTCGAACGCAAAAAAGATAGAGCGAGTGCTTGATGACGTGGAACTTACCTTACCAAAAGGAGACAGTTACTTCGCCGAGCTCCAGGGGAATGACTTACACCTTTACGGGCTCTCGCAAGGAATCTCTCGCTTCGGAAGTTCTCGCTCCGGTGGAAGTGAACAGTTTCAAGTGACAGCGGAAGGAATTGAACTTTCTGTTCAGAGAGGCGGAGTTTCGCGAATCGTCCTTCACTCACAAAAACTTTCACGAAATGTCGACGGGATTTTGCGTGAAGAGATTGATATCCCAGTAGATCTTCTTGGTGAGTATGCGGGGCTAAGTAAGAAGAGCGATCTTTCTCCCGAAGAGTTGGGACGCAAAGAGGAGCTCCTCCGACAAATTCGAGAAGACTTTCTAAAGCACTCTCATTCACCACGAACAACCTCTCGGTATCGTTCCACTCCTGTCTCCTCGGGTGAAAGTCGAGGTGGAGGTTATGGGAGATCCTCAGGATAGAGGATTGGAAGTGAATTTCGGAGAGGCGTTATGATTACAGATGAAGAGCTTGAACTTCTCCGTGCTAATCCACGGTTCTTGGCGAGAGCGCTAAGAGAGCGAGGGATAGAGGTCAATATTCTCGATATTGAAAACGAGATCATAGAAGCTGAGTTTGCTGGGCATAGGGAACTTCTCTTAGATATCGATAGTTCGCTGATGCCCTTTGCGAGTTCCTCAATTGCGAGCAGTAAATCAGTTACAAAACTACTGCTTCGAAGGGGGGGAGTCTCAGTGCCAAAGGGACAGCGATTCCTCTCCGATGAAGTGCAGGAAGCTTGCGCATTTGCAGATCTTCTCGGTTATCCAGTTGTTGCTAAACCAAGTCTTGGAGTGCAGGGAGAGCTTGTTCATCTCGATCTTTCTTGCGCCCTCGATTTGGAGTGGGCGCTGCGAAATATTCAAGAAAAGAGGGGAGTAGGAGAAGTTCTCATTGAGGAGCAGTTCTTTGGAAAGGAATACCGGGTTTTCTATACTCAGCGTGGTGACTATGCCGTCCTTCACCGCGATCCAGCTCATGTTATCGGTAATGGACTGAACACCATCCGTGAGCTCGCCGAAGTTGAGTCCTATCGACGAATGAATCCGCGAATTAATTGCCTCTGCCCAATTGAACTCGATGAAGAGGCGAGTCGGTATCTCAGGATTCACGGAATGACGCTAGATACCGTTCCAGCGGAAGATGCCAAGGTGTATCTCCGATCGAGCTCCAACATAAAGATGGGTGGAGTAGCAACTGATGTCACCGATGATGTTCATCCGTCGGTTCTGGATATAGCTCGTCGAGCACTTGCTGCTGTCCCCGGCCTTCCTTACGCGGGCATAGATTTTATGACTGAGGACATCTCCGCCGAGCAATCGGAGAGGAGCTATCGGGTGCTTGAAATAAACTCCCTTCCAGGAATTGGAATGCACATTAATCCGGCCCATGGGAGCTCTCGGGATGTTGCAGGGATGTTAGTAGACCTCATATTTCCAGAGACCTGCGGAAACTCGCGGGTCTCTCGAGAGGGAATTCGGAGGGCCGCCTAGTGGATACGCGAAAACTATACCGCAGGCAACTGAAGTTTCCGGGAGGTCCCCTGGAGGGACAGCAAATACTGCCCGTAGAATCGGCCGAAAGCGATAAGCTTTCGACCACGAGACCGGGAATTTCATTTGCTGGCAGTATACCAGCGGGATTTCTGGAACGATTCGAAGAGGTGGTGAAGAGGTTCCCTGATGAGACCGCAATACTCTGGCATGGGGTACCGTACTTCAGTTTCTCTGAGCTTAGGGAGAGGGCTCGTGGATTTGCATCTGTACTAGAGGCTCATGGAGTTAATGAGGAAGGGATTGTTGCTCTTCATCTCAAGAAGTCACCTCACTTTATAGTTGCAGTGCTTGGCTGTTGGTATGCGAGAGCTGCGTTTCTGCCACTCGAACCGTGCTGGCCAAAGCTTCGAAAGGAAAGAATCCTTAGTGAGGCTCGAGCAAAGATACTTGTTGGGGAAAGTTCTGATCAATTGCTCGGTGAAAGCGCAAACACAGAATTTCTTGACTGTGAACGAGCTATTCTGACTGACACGCAAGTTCAGCAAATGAATCTTGAACGCTTTGATAGCTATGAATACCGACCAGATCGGCTTGCATATGTTATTTATAGCTCCGGGTCTACTGGAACCCCAAAGGGGATTCTTGTCGAACACCGAGGATTGACTGCGGTTTTGTACTCTCAGATTGAAGCAATCGGGTTAACAGTAGGTTGGAGAAGTCTTTGGTATCTTTCTCTGAGCTTTGATGCTTCGATTTCCGACATCGGAACGGCTTTGCTCTCTGGTGCAACATTGTGCATTGAAGATGGCGCTCGATTAAACCCTGGAGTTCCACTAGAACAGACAATTCTTGAACGAGGTATTAACTATGCGGATCTTCCACCTGCCGTTCTTCCACTCCTAAACATCGAAAAGATTTCGCCTGTCCTTAAAACCGTGCTTATTGGCGGCGAGGTGTGTGCTCCTGAGAGCGTTCGACAGTGGGCCGCTCGAACCCGACTTCTGAACGTTTATGGCCCCACTGAGACGACGATTTGTTCAAGCTTCTCGGTGTGCTCGCGGGAGTGGGAGAGAGCCATGATTGGCAGGCCTCTTCCGGGATTCAAATACCGAATTGAAGGTAAGGATGGAGGCACGGACGAGGGAGAATTGCTCATTGGTGGTGTGGCCCTTGCACGTGGATATCTGCAACAGCAACGTCTCGATAGAGAGCGCTTTGTCTTTCGTGAGGGAGAACGGTACTTCAGAACGGGCGATAAGGTTCGTAAATCGGAAGACGGATCATTTGAGTTTCTCGGCCGACTCGACAGGCAGTTTAAGTTGTATGGAAGGCTGATAGAGCCATTCGAGATCGAACAAATTCTAACACAGCATACAGCAGTTAAAAGAGCCGCCGTATTAAAAGATGACTTTGGGAAGAGATGTCGGCTCGTCTGTTTCATCGAATTCCGTTCCAGTAGAACATCATGCTCTGTCCCGATGCTCCGGAAGTATCTCGCAATGTATCTCGCCAGCTGGATGATCCCAGAACGATTTATAATCCGTGAGAATCTGCCGACGCTAACGAATGGAAAAATTGATTTCACAGCACTGCAGAGAGAGATAGAATCAGAAGAAAGCCAAGAGAATGGTTCCTGGAGTGAGCTCCAAAGCACTATTATTGTGGAGGCGTGGGAGAAAGTTTTAGAAGTTACCGAGAAGGAAAGAGGTCAAAGTTTCTATGATTGTGGTGGTGATTCTCTAAAGGCGTTTGAACTCAGTGCAGCGCTTTCCCAGTTCGATATCAGTGTAGAGCCGCTCTCTCTTCTGGAAGATCCTACCCTCGATCAGTTCTTAAAGGCCTTAAAGTCTAAAGCCGAGATCTCAAGAGGGAAATCTCCTACGCTATTGAAGACGTTTGCCAAACTTGATGAGAAGACCCACCAGTTACTTTCCTCTGGATCCGAAAGAGAGTGGAAGGAGGATTCATCATCTCATTGCAGGAATATTTTTCTTACCGGCAGTACTGGGTATCTGGGTGCACACGTTCTTCAAGAGCTCCTCACAAGAGAAAATGTTCGTTTAAATCTTCTCGTCCGAGCCGATAGTGAGGATATTGCGGAGAAAAAAATTCTAAACGCTCTCGTTGTTTCCGGTATTGAGGATCTCAGAGTGGATTGGAAGAAGATCCGAATTGTCTTGGGCGACATTACAAAGGAGAGGATGGGAATTTCAGAGGCCTCTTGGTCGCAGCTTGCACAAGAGTGTACAGAAGTTTTCCATTTGGCTGCCCAGGTGAATGATTTTCTTCCGTTAGACGATCTTTCTGCAACAAATATAGAGGGAATGAAGACAGTACTTTCATTCTGTCTTGAGGGGACACGAAAGTGGTTACACTACGCTTCGACAATTTCGGTTTTCACTCGACAGCAAAACTCTCCTCATTTACTCAGAGAATCTACCTTAGACTTGAATGGTGGAGCGGTGGTATCAGGATATGCTCAGTCAAAGTGGATAGCGGAATACTTGCTCGAAAGGGCTGCAGAACATGGCTTCATGGACTTTTCGATCTACCGTTTTGGACTGCTCACACCAGATCCAAAAAAAGGAATCTTCCCGAAAAACAGTCTTTTGGAGGCAGTACTTGATACGCTTTCCGTTCTTCGAGCCTATCCACGATCTGTATTGATAGACAAACGAACCGATATTACACCAGTTCCCCTCGCTGCTAAGATTTATGTGGCACTCACGGAGCAACAGCACGAGGAACGTAAGCGATATTTTCATGTGTGTGGAAAGTCTCCTGTTTCTTTGGGTGACATTGCTCAAAACTTTGTAGATCTCGGTATTCCGATAGAAACAGTCGGAATGCAGGAGTGGAAACGACGTTGTTCGGAAAAGTTCACCTCTTACTCCAAAAGAATCGCCCTACACTCTCTCGAGTCTGGTATCGAGAACGATCCCTATACTCTATTTGAGGCTGCACACTTTGAGTTTGACCGAACCAATACCGAAAAAGCGCTCCGCAAGTTACAAATGAACGTCTATTGGGAGCCCAAAGGGATCTTGCGAGCCTATATTCAGCAGCGGGGACATAGAAGATTCTGTGCATCAGATATCGACTCTTGGGCAGGAGATGAGATCCAGACTCGAGAGCGAGAGATTATGAAGGTCGTCGTACAAAAATAGGAGGTCTGAATATGGCATCGTCAGGAACAGCTGCAAAGATCTATGAGAAATTGGAGAACATTCGTGACTGTTGTTCTGTAATCCCACTCAGCCCTCTTGAGGAAGATAGGCTTCTGCGTGAACTCATCAATGTCGACCGCCGGTTGCGAACGCGAGACTATACCATTCATAGCCATAATACCGGTACCTTTAATCTTGTTGAGCGGAATCGAGACTTTTTCACTGAGCTTCAGTTTCACTCATCAATGGGAAGAACCTGGGAGAAGGTTCTTGATGGAGTTCAGCTTTCTTCCCATCGCGCAATTCTCGATCTCTGTCCGGGATATTTTCCAAAAATTGAACTTGCGCTGCTCTATAAGAACTATCGAGGGGAGGTTCGCGCAATCAACAAGGATGGGGAAGCTTTGGAGCAGATGAATCAGTTCTTGAAAATGTTCAATGCTCCGTTCACATTTTCCTACACAGTGTCCGATCTCCTCGATGCTTCAGATAAATTTGAGCCGGCGTCTTTGCTCCTTGGGAATCACATTATCGATGATATTTATATCGACTTTTTTGGAAGAGAATTGGGATTCTCATCTACCGAGCTCTATAGCGACCAAGATCTCCTGGAGCGCTTTTGGCGTTGTATACTCAAAGAATCAACTTTGAGACGAGGCGCGGTTGTTTCGTATCTAGTCGAGGCATTGGGAGCGCTTACCGCTGAGCGGGCGGAAGTAGTGCTCGTTCAGTATCCGAGCTACATCGAGAGGCAGCTTGGAATTCAGGAGGTGAGCGACCTTCATTTACGAACTCTACGTGAGATCGAAATAGCTCTTGTTCAAGATGGGTTCGTCTCGAAGACCTCAGCACTTGAGTCGCGTTTGGACAATCCTGCTATGCGCTTCAATGCTGAGCATTGTTTACATGTCGTCAGGCATAAAAGGTAGAAGGCATATGAAACAGAGTACTGGTCTTGTCCTTGGAAAGTTTATGCCTCCTCATAAGGGACATTGCTATCTTCTTGATTTTGCATCAGAGAACTGTACCGATCTTCGTATTGTTATTGATCGGATCCCGAATGCTCCCATTCCGGAAGCGCAGAGAGAGGAATGGCTTAGGGAGATGTATCCAGACGCGGAGGTCACAACCTTGCAGGAGTCTCTCCCGCAGTTGCCGGAAGAGACTAAGGATTTTTGGAAGATTTGGAGCCGTACCTTGCGTGCTCTTGCTCCGGAAGGAATAGACTATCTTTTTGCGGGAGAGAGTTATGGGGCTCGGCTCGCTGATGCTGTGGGGGCTACATTTATCCCAGCGCCGGGGTATCGCTCAGAGATTCCAATCAGCGCTACTGAGATACGCGCTGATCCGATCGCAAATTGGCACTACATTCCAGAAAAGGTTCGCCCGTATTTTGTGAAACGAGTCAGCATCTTTGGACCAGAATCTTCTGGAAAATCGACTCTTACGGAGCAGCTCGCAGCTGTTTTCGGTACAGTTTTTGTTCCTGAGTTTGCTCGTATTCACCTCGAGGCCGCGGGAGGAAGATGCGTTCAAGAAGACATGGAAGTGATAGCGAATGGGCAGATAGCTCTGGAGGAGCTTATGGTAAAGAGGGCCAATCGGGTGCTCTTTGCAGATACGGATCCTTTGGTAACCCCTATTTGGAGTGAAGAGCTTTTTGGTGATTGCTCTGAAGCGATCAGAGAAATGGTGAACTCGAGAGAGTACGATCTCACCCTGCTGCTCGCGCCAGATCTGCCGTGGATTCGGGACACCGTAAGGTATCTCCCCAATGGAGGGCAGAGGTTCTTTGATCGGTGTGTTGACGCGTTGCAAAAAGCGGGAAGACGTTTCGAAGTTATTCGAGGTGAGAACCGTTTGTCTGATGCAGTGAACGCTATTAAGAGAGAATTTCCCTCAATCAGTAGCCGAGAGCAAATCGTCTCTGAAGAAATACAGCAGTCAGAGTAGTAAAGAGTACCGGGTCAAAATTCTTCCGGCATTGTGAGTTCATCTGAGAGCAGTTCCGTACCTGCTCACGAATCTTCGGGCAGTTAAGGAACGGCAAGGAGAGGGCATCGGCGCTGGCTAAGGTGTCCAGCAAAAACTCTTTCAGGAGCCCTGATTTCGCAATCGGTAGAGGCGGAGCGATAAATGGATGTTTTTCTCTCTTATAGAGATATGCCGGAAGGGTGTCTTTGTAGGCGTCTCTGAGAATCGCTTTCTCAACAAGAGTCCCGTGCTTCGAGTTTGGACGTATCTTAAAGTTCGTTGGAAGTTTCGAAACAAATTCAACTAGTCGGTGATCAAGAAAAGGGAGTCGACCTTCGATAGAGGCTGACATCTCCATCCCATCCCCCAATGTTCTCAAGATGTAGTTTGTAAGAGCCGATTTCGTCCAGAGATACATCGACTGATGGACCGGAGATCGACCGGAGAGCTGTTCAACCTGCTCAAAGGACGAGATGAATTCCCCAAAGCAATCGACGTCAGCAAACTGATGTGCAAACTCTTGGGACATCATTGAACGCATTCGAAATCCCATACCCGCTTTTGCTTTAAGGAAATGCGGAATGAATCCAAGCTTCTCCATTACGGAGGAGAGGTCAATTTGGGCTTCTTCTTGTGCAATCATGATACCGGATGATGCCGCATTCGAATTCAATAAGGGCTTGGGATTCTCATTTGAGTACAGCGCTGAGTCCGCTAGGAAGTCTTGTCTTAAGTGGGCATAACCAGCGAACACTTCGTCTGCCCCTTCACCGGTCAGAGCGACTTTGAATCCTGCCGCTCGAATTGCTTTGTTGAGAATCCGCTTCCCAATGAAGTGACCGTTGATAGCGAACCCTTCAGAGAAATAGGTTGCCTCTTCCAAGTTTTGGATGATCTGTTGGTCATCCATGGGGACTTGGTGAAAAATTCCCCCGGATTCCTCTATGAGACGGCGGGCGAGAGTAGCCTCATCGTACAAGGAATCATCGAACGAGACGCAAAAGCAGTGGAGCGGCGCTTGGAGGAGGGCATTTGACCGTGCAGCAACAATCGATGAATCAATTCCACCACTTAAATGACAACAGAGTGGTACATCAGCACGGAGTCTCGTCTTGATAGCATCATCGAGGAGTTCTCGAACTGCGGCTGTTGCCTGTTCGTAGTCCATAGGAGCACTGTCACCGTCTGTTGCGAAGTGAAGATCCCAATACTGTCGGATTGTGAAGCTGCCTTTACGCCAGCAAAGGAGATGTCCGGGTGGCAGCTGCGCTACGTCCTTGAACAGAGTGTTCTGAGGAAGTGGATACTGGGTGCTGAGAGAGTGATAGACAGAAGGAAGGTCCCATTCTGCTTTTAATCCTGCTGCGAAAAGAGCCTTTACTTCAGAAGCGAGAAGTAAAGAATCACCGATTTTTGAAAATAAGAGCGGCTTAATTCCAAAGCGATCGCGCGCAGCGAATAGCTCCTGCCTTTTGCTATCCCAGAGTGCAAATGCGAACTCTCCACGGAGATGCTCTACGCACTCATGACCGTACTCTTCATAAAGGTGAATGAGAATCTCGCTGTCTGATTCAGAGGAAAATTGATGCCCTTTACATTGGAGACTCTGCCGTATCTGAGCGAAATCATAGAATTCTCCGTTCACTATTGCGTGTATCGTTCCATCCTCATTCGCCATCGGCTGCTGACCAGCATCGAGATCAATTATGCTCAGTCTTGTGTGAAGAAGAGCGGTTCTCCATGACCTATCATGCCAAACACCGGAAGCATCTGGTCCACGGTGAGATAGAGAGTGCTGAACGAGTGGAATTTGTTCTTCAGGAAATGATTTCTCCGTGCTTACAAAGGCAAAAATTCCGCACATGGCTTTCAGTCCTTAAGAGAGAATAACAAACGGTTTGGCAAGTTCGCTGTGAAGAGAATGCGGGAGCTCCTTTGCGAGCCCCTCAAGGGAATGCTGTTTGCCGATGAGATCTTCAACGGAGAGTTCCCCGCTTGAAAGAATCTCCAGCGCTTGCTCGAAGCTTCCATACGCAAGCGCTTGCAGGCGAATTTCCTTATCGAGAAGTTCAAGGAGTCGAACACGAATTGCTTGATGCTGCCTGCTCTTTACGATGAGCATTCCCTTTGGTCTCAAAAGATTGAGAATTGCACTAAAGCTTTCTTGGCTTATACCGGTTTCAATTGCGAAATCGAAGCTTGAGGGAGAAGCGTCGATCAGTTCAGGTTCATCAACCATCTCGATCTGATCGAATCCAAAGCAGTGCAACACTCTTTTTGTGAGTTCTGCTATTCGGTTCTTACCGAAGATTACCCCCCGTTGTTGAGGATGAATATCTGCTTGAAGGACGGCGAGAGACGCTGCTACCGGCTCAGCATAGGCTGCGATATGAAAGGTCATGGCTTCTGGAATCTCTCTTATCGCTCTCCGAGGAACTCGAATATACTCGGCAAAGCAGCCGTCGAGATGGACCCCAAACATATCGTAGGAAGTGAAGAGATCGTGAGGAATTGGGTGCAGGTTTGCTAGAGTGTGCTTTTGAAAGATGGGCATTACCGCCACTCGCGCTCCACGAGGAAGATCGGTCACCCCGTTTCCGATTTCTACAACTGTTCCTGAAAACTCATGACCAAGAATGATTCGGTTAGCTGCAGGTACCTGCTCAAGAGCGACATATACGTCGGTTCGACACAGTCCAGCCACGGCAACTTTTACTATGACATCGTCGTTTTGTTGAATAGCCGGATCTAGAACCCTTTGGACAGTAGCGTTCTCCCCCTGTGACTTTACTAGTGCTTTCACAACAATACTCCTTCTCGAAGGTGGAGCTCTTTAGGCTCGCTATAGGTGAGAAGGTACGGAATGACAGCGGAACTTTGAAATTCACTGTCAGAATGTACAGAAGCGGGGTGGAAAGTTGTATAATTTAAGAGTTTGATAGCTTGGGTGATATGAGACGGATTAAGGTTGCCAAACTACTCGTGAAAAAGGGACTGGTCCGGGAGACTGGGGAGGCGCTTCGCCTTATTGAGGGACGACGGGTATTGATTGACGGTGCTGTTGTGCTGAATCCAGAGAGTGAGGTCCTTCCGCAAGCAGAAATAACTCTATTACCGGACCAACAACCTGTTAGCCGAGCTTCAGAGAAGCTTCGTGGAGCTATTGACGAGTTTGCTGTCGATGTTGAGGGAGCAATTTGTGTAGATCTCGGGTCTTCGACAGGTGGATTTACTGAGCTCATGCTTGAACGTGGAGCAAGGCGAGTTTATGCGGTTGACACCGCAAAGGGAGAGCTTGCATGGAAACTCAGGCAGGATGAAAGAGTTGTGGTGTGGGAGGGGATCAATGCTTGTGCAATCGAATCTTTTCCGGAGGAAGTTGCATTTGTTTCAATCGATATTTCGCTTGTCCCGCTACGAGATGTTTTGCCGACTGTTGCAAGAACTGTTTCAGAGGGCTGTCAGGTTCTTGCGCTGATAAAGCCTCAATATGAGGTTTCTCCTGAGTTCGTACCTCTTGGAGGGATTCTCACTGATAGGGAGAAGCAAACCGAAGCGTGTCTTACCGTTTGTGCCGTAGCCGAGCAGCTTGGATTCTTAGTGAAAGCGATGATGAAGAGCACGCTCCCTGGTCGGGGAGGGAACCAAGAGTTTTTAATACTTATGAACCGTCTTTGACTGCGGTGAGAGCTCCGTTTACCATTTCCTTCATGAAGAAGGAGGCTCTGCAGTTTGCTATAGTTTGGAGTGTGTTCTTTCACGCTTCAGTTATCGCCATTGCTATCTATTTACCGGTTCACTCGGAGTTCTCTGTCTCTCCAGTCAACGCTACGGAGGATGCTCCGCTCGCTATTCGACTTGTTGCTGCGCCGAGGCCTGAAGCGATACTTGATACGTTAGAAGCTCCAAAGGAATTGGAGAAAGAACAACCAGATGTTCAACGGCCGGAAAGGCCGGAGACCAAGCAGCCTCTCCTCGAAAAGCCAGTTCCGAAAAAAATTGCACCAGCCCCGCAGAAAGTTGTTTCGATGGAGAACCGTCGAGAGCCTCAATCACGGGAGGCGGAGCGGAGGGAAGAGAGCCTTAGCAGCGTTACAGCGAAATTACAGTCTGACACTTTGATAAAGGAGCGAGTAGCTCGCGCCGTACGGAGTTATGAATCTTTAATTGTTGGACTTATTGCTAAAGAGAAGCATTATCCCGAAAGAGCTCGGCGAATGGGTATCGAGGGTACCGTTGGCTTGTCTGTTCGAGTTTCTCCAGATGGCGAGTTGATTGAGTCTTCAGTTTATCAAGAGAGTAAGTTTTCATTTTTTGATCGTGAAGTACTGCGCATGGCGAAAGCTGCAGCGCCGTTTCCAAAGGCTCCTCCGATGCTACAAGGAAAAAGTGTTACCGTTCGGATTCCTGTACAGTTTACACTGCGCTAGATACTCACATACTGCCGAGAAGCCATCCCAACAACTTGAGTTGACAAGAATTGGTGAACGAGATGGAAGAGCGTGGTTGGTGGAGTTTCATCGATCTCCGCATTGTCGCTGTACACGACGTCCCGCGAGAATGAGGCCAACCGGGAAGCAGATAGACGTTCGTTCTCTCAACTCGGCTTCAGTTTAAACAAATCCGAGCTTTTGATCTGGCTTCTAAGTTTCTTTGCTTTCTGAAACCAGTCGCCTGAAGTGTTCCCCTCGCTCCGAAAAGTTCTTGTAAGCGTGATAGCTGGCAGCAGATGGAGAAAACAAGCAAGTTGCGCCTGTTGGGGTCACATGCTTTGCAATCTGAACAGCATTTTCAAGATCCTTGGCCATATGGAGCCTCTCAGAGTTCGGTTGAGCATTCCGGAGCGATTCAAAGAGTTTTTTTCCCGTCTCGGGGATGCAGATGATCTGTAAATGTAATGTTTGATCGAGGAGCGAACGGAGCGAGCCTAGGTCAACCCCACGATCAAACCCGCCAACAATAAGAGTCTTCGTTTCGGGGAAGCCTTGCAGAGCGGCAATAGTCGCTTCTGGAATAGTTGCTGCCGAATCGTTGATAAATCGAATTCCGTTAAACACCCCGACCTCCTCTGTACGGTGAGGCGGGATTTTACAACTCTTCAGTGCTTGAGCTGCCGTAGATTTGGTAATGCCAAATGTCGAGGCTACCTCATAGGCAAAGTGGGCATTGATGCGTTGATGAGTTAATGAAAGGTGTGGTGGTGTCTCAAAATCACACTCAGTCGGTGAGACCCAGATAAAATTTCTTTCCGAGTGGAATTTCTCTGTTGCTTGGAAGAGTTCGGAATTTACGAAGGCCACATTTGGTTCGCTCCCCTTCTGCAATATCGAAAACTTGGCAGCTCGGTACTCTTCTAAAGTGCCGTAGTACTCTAAGTGTTCCGGATAGAAATTGAGCAAAATCGCGATATCCGGAGCGGAATCTATGTGGTGCAGTTGATGGCTCGACAGTTCAAGAAGAACGATATCATCACCCGATAGCCGTTCGAGCGCAGAGAGCACCGGGAGTCCAATGTTGCCAAGGAAGTGAACCTTCTTCGGAAGAGTCGAAAGCATGCTATAGAGCATTGAGCAGGTTGATGACTTTCCCTTGGTGCCGGTGAGCCCGATAGTTCGACCTTTGTAATACTTTAAGAAAATCTCTATCTGGCTGGTAAGTTGAGATCGATGCTTTTCCCAAAGTGATTTCGGGAGAGGAATTCCTGGAGATTTTATGATGAGATCGTAGTTGGAGAGGGAGTCGAGGTATCCTTCTCCGAGATGGAGAGCGACTCCTTCTGGTGCTACCAGGGTTTTGCTCATATCAGCAATTCCCAAGCTTTTATGTACCTTCAGCTGTTGTAACAAGGAGTAAGTAGAGCGTCCTTCTGCTCCAAAACCGAGTAAGAGGATGTCTTTTTCTGACAAGAGTTCTTTGAGATTTTCAATCATTCTGGGTAGCCGACCAAACGAGCGACTCGCATTCAGGAGGTAGATTGTGCTCTTTACTCCAATCATTCAATAGTTCGTGAAGTGATTTTCCCGCTGGAAGCTTGTCCGCAACAGCTGTTAAGAGTGGAAATGGGGTATCTCTGCTCAAGAGAAATCGAGCAGAGGCGATACTTTCCTCTCTTGTTCCTACGCATTCAAATGGTTTGACCCGATCTGGGAGGCAGAGGTCGAGGAGCACTTCGGTAAGCGAGGTATTGTCCAGGGGGTTACTGAGAAAAATAGTGGCGAGTTCGGTTGAGGTGATGTGCGGGGCGAGCAAGAGCGCGGTGAAGAGGCACTTTGAACACTCACTGCACCAATTGTCATGGTAACAACCAACATTGCAACTTCTAAAGGCAGAGAAGTACTTCGGATGTTGAGCAAAGAGCTTTCCGATCTGTGCTTCGTGAAGAGGTCGGAGGAGGCTGAAGTAATTAATATTGCCGGTGAGAAACTGTCTAACGTAATCACGAAAGGAATTTTCGAATTCAAGAGATTTTGAGTACTGATGATTGACGGACTCTCCAGCAACGTTTCCCTCAGAGGCGCTCCCCTCATTAGAGAGAACGATATATTCCTTTTCGAGTAAGGCTGCTGTAACAAGCGAAGTAAACGCAAGTAACGCCGAGTAGGGGGTATGGCCGTTAAGAAATCCCTCCTTATTCAGTCGGAAGAGTTCTTTGTCCAACGTACGGGTAACAGTCGTTGTCTGGTCTGGAGTATAACCGCCTAATTCTCCAGAGCGAATGCAAGCTGGACGGGGGTTAAGGTAGAAGAGATGATTGCTTTCCCGAAAAGGTTTAAGAAGTTCGAGGGTGACAATCGAATCCTTTCCTCCTCCGATCGGCACAAGGTTTCCCGTGGTGGTTCTTTGATAACAGGGTAATTGTTGTGTTGTGCCTGAGCTTGAGAAATTTACAAATGCTTCCTTTGAGCTCTTTATAACATTCCGGTATCGAAATTCGCTTAGGCCCTCCCAGTAGAGATGTTGCCAGAAGTCGAACTCGTCTGAGGAGATGTCTGGCACTTGAATTTCAAAGCGCGGGGAACAAGTCGCCTTCCAGTAACTGAGCGCTTCAATCATCCCAAGTCGGGAGAGCAACGGAACAATACTTGTTTGTTCGAATCGTCCTTCTGGAAAAACAAAAGTAGAGATGAAAGAAGTTAGCCCCTCGATTGAGAAGTTGTAGTGGATAACGAGATTCTGATTTTCAAGCTCAAGGGTAAAGCCCTCGTAACGAAAAACGGGGAACTGCATGCGGAGATTTTGATACGTGGACGAATTCATCGGCGGGTAAAGGGATTTTGTTCAATTGGGAGCAAGGATGCTACAAATTTCATTCGCTCTTCAATGATGGAAACGAGCGGTGGCTTTGAAAATCCAACCGCCATTGGTGCCATGAGTTTCTCCCGGAGATTATGGAGTACCACTTCAAGACTTTCAATGAACTCTGGTGAATTCGCCTCTAATACAGCGCTTTCCCATTCCTCTCGCGGGGCGAGCAGGGTGGCAACGTTTAGGGCGAATCGGTTCAAGGAATCCTGGCCACTAAGCGGTAGAGCCTCGATGTTTCCTCCAAAGAGGCGATCGTAAAACAGTCTATAATTCGGTTCGGTCTCCTTAATAGAACTCCAATACTCATCGGCACGTTCGAATCCAGCGATATCCTTTTCGATGCATGCAAGGGCTGCGTAGCGAGCAGCGGTGCGCGTCCCGAGGGGTATGGCCAGGGACTCTACCTGCGAAATTTGTATTGCTCTTGGTGTGATGTAATCCCTATGTTCTTGCCAGTCGTCTACTAGGGGGTATCGGCCGACTCGAGCACCTAAAGCGCGTTCCACGGATCTCGTTTCTTCATCGATCAAATGAAGGTCAAAGATGCGGAGCAGGAGCGTCCGATCTTCTGGCTCTCCTGAAAAGATGCATCGTTCCTTTATGCTTCGAGTCGGTGCAGGCCTTACCTTGTAGTCGCCTTCCGAGGCCTTAACGAATTGCGCCAGTGAGATGCTGAAGAGCCCGCTTTCTGTATCTAACACCACGAAATCAGAGTTGGCTTCTCCTACCGGTGCTCCTTTTGGCCGAAAGCTGGTAGTGCAGTATACGCGGCCATCAAGAATACCTTGGAGTTCAACGGGAACATCACGGAAGTTCTCATCTTCTTGTTGCCAACGTAGGGTACAGCAAGGGCGCTCAAAAAACTGATTATCAGTCGCGAGTATCTTGAGGAGCGCTGTGATCTCGGGAGAAGGGAGCTCTCCCTTCGGCCACTCACTCTTCTCTTCTGCTAGATGGGCTGCTATGCGGATAGTTCCGATTTTTGAAAGGGCGCGAGAGAGCTCGCGTTGTTCCCGTTCCGAAAGTTCCCTGGTGGTACCGGAGGCGATGCTATCGGTGTTAAAACCATCGAAGTTGTACTCTCCGCGGTCATTACTATAACGGAGACGGAAATCTGCAGAGACTGAATTGCCCCTGAATCCGGCAAGGTAGAGGAGGGCTCCTACTGACCACTGGCCATCGACGAACACGGTGCTTGAGTTTGGTGGATCTACTTGCTGATTGGCGCTCAATTGGACGGTGAGGTGATGAGGAATGTAGGCAAGAAGTGAGAGTTGCTGAAAGGTGGTGTCTTTGTCTCGAGCAACTTCCCGAATGGAGTATTCGCCGGAAACGTCAAATGCGTTGTCGTTGAGATCGAAAAACTGTCCTTTGAGTTTTCCAGCTGTTCGAGCAGCCGCGCTATCATTTGCTTCTTCCACTGGATTTTCAGAGTTCGCCTCTTCCTCTGGATCGTTAGGGATCATTCTCAGCCGGAGTTCTCCTCTCGAGGTGAACGCTGAAACTTTGTTTATCTCGCTAAAGGGGATTAATGCCGCCCCGTGAAGTGCGTGAACAATTTCACCTGGAGTAGTGATTAGCGCTGGTGCAACCTCCGTAACCAGTGAGAGCTGTAGGTTCTCTTGACGCTTTGAAATGTCGTCAAAAGTCTGAAGTGCAGTTGGAGTTACTGGTAGTCGAAGAACATCACCATCCTCTTCCTGCAGTTTCGGGGCAACGCAAGAGGTTAGGGCGAGGAGGCCCGCTATGGCTGGAGCTTTCGAGGTGAACATACCCATAGATACCAATCCAGTTGGTACGGCTCATGCTACCCCGAGTTTTGCCAATAACAAAGCAATCAAGGTGAAGATCGGCTATGCAGCCGCTACATCGATTATTTTCACATCAAAGTGGAGATTCTTTCCGGCAAGGGGATGGTTAAAGTCGAGGGTGATCGCATCTTCCTTGACCTCAGAGACCACAGCCATGATCGGTTGACCGTCCTGCCCAACAGCTTGAATAGCGTTGCCAACGTTATGTGCTTCTGTTGGAACTTTTTCCTTCGGTACGTCAATGAATGCCTTCGGCTCAACGACCCCATACCCTTCTTCTGGTGAAACAGTTACCTTTTTTGAGTCTCCCTTATTAAGTCCTTCGAGCTCTTTTTCCAATCCGATGACGATCTGCCCACTGCCGTGGGTATACTCTAGGGGGTTTCCGCCAACGTTTGTATCAATGGTGTTTCCAGCGTCGTCTGTCAGGGTGTACTCAAAAGAGACGACACTTCCTTCTGTAATGGTCATATTTCTTCCTCTCTCAAACCGATAGTCACTGTCTCAAGATGAGAGATGATATGCAAATCAGCCGTATTAGCGATGAAATGGTGATTGCGGGATTGAAGCGGCTTTGAGCCTTAAGAACCCTTTTGCCACTCAGCAGCTACCTGTGTCCAGGTGATCCAGAAATGCTTGATAGTTACTTGAAGCCAACCACCTCGTGCATACTTCCGTGCGCTTGTGAGCAAGCATGCACCAACGGAAATTATCGGCATTTTGGCTCGTTTTGCTTTCCAGACGAAGAGGTGATCTTCTCCCACTATCGCTTCTTCGTCGAAGCCGCGGAGTTCGTTAAACAGCGCTTTGGGTAAGCAAAAACCTTGATCGCCGAATGGAAGTCCAAAAAGGTGACTCCGAAACCAAACTCCGAGTTGGGTGAGCCACATGAGTGATGGACCGTCATCTCGAAACACAAGATCGAAATAGTAAAGGGCGTTTGGTTGGGCGATGAGGGAACGGGTAAGTGCTCTTATTGCTTCGGGCGTCACTAGAGAGTCAGCGTGAACAAACCAGAGGAAATCCCCTGACGCAGCAGCGGCACCCCGATTGAGCTGCTGCGCCCTGCCTCTATCTCCCACGATGAATCGGAGCTTCGGATGTATTTTGAGACCGTCCGGAATGGTTGCTCCCTGCGGAATTGAGAGCACAACTTCGGTGATCTCTTTTGCTTTCAGCAGAGAATGAATGAGCGGCTCAAAGTCGCGTTCTTCAACGCTAAGGGGAATGATGACACTAAGGTTGGGATTCACAACCGTACGAGTACTAACAGCATCCCCCGCCGCTTACGTGCGGTGCTATCATCATCGGCTCTTCACTTGCAAAGAGTCCAAAGTGGGTAGATTTATCACCGAGTACTTCAAAGTATTTCTTGTATCGAGTTTCACTCAGCATCGCTGCTGAATTTCCGCAGACTCGCATTGGCTTACCGAGTTCAAAGTAGTGGTGATCGTCCAGTTCAAAGGCATGTGGATGACCAAGCATCGGAGTCTTATAGGTCGCGATCTGTCCAAAGTCTTCGCAGCGGTCCTCCAGGGAGGCGATTTTAAAAACCCGCACGGTATCTGAGGTGAATTGGACCATTCCGATCTTGTTAAAAATCTCCCCATCTTCGATAGCAAGAGGCGTGGTTGATACGGTTCGATAGTCGGGGCAGCCGTTAGCTATCATCATTCTTCTGAAATCTTCGGTGTACATCGCTCCACCAAGGCACTCTCCAAGTAAAACCGGATCGTTTGCCAAGTGAGAGGGGATTCTCCTGTCAGCGAATACATCTGAGAAGAAGAGCTCGCCTCCTGGTTTTAGTACCCGAAAGATCTCGGAGAAGAGCTTATCTTTATCAGCGGAGAGATTGAGCACGCAATTTGAGATAACGAGATCAAAGGAGTTGTCCTCTAAACCGATTGCAGCGAGGTCTTCCATATGCCCCTTTACGAATGAAAGCACACCCGGCTTAATCTCAAGCTTCTCTTCGTGGTACGGTAACCAACGGTTAGCAATCTCAAGTTGCTCATCCGTCATATCAACACCTACAACTTGGCCCGTGTCCCCAACAAGTTTTGCGATGACAACGCAATCTCTTCCTGTTCCACATCCAAGATCTAGCACCCGTAACCCTTCCAGCGCTTCAGGAATAGGGGAGCCACACCCATAAAACTTCATATGCACTTCGGTGTGAATTTTAGCGAGGATAGGCTTCAGGTGGGCCGGTGGTTCAGTGGCAGCGCAGCACGCATTGGTTTTCAGATCTTCATAAGATTTGAGCGTTTCACTGTAGTACTCAGTGACGGCATCTCGGACGGTTTCAGTAGACATCTTCACTCTCCATTAATGAGAAACATGGACAAAAACACAGCTATTCAGAACAACACAGCTATTGAGAACAACACAGCTATTCAGAAACAAGGGCACCACCGCAAGAACTCCCGGCTCCAGCGGTACATCCAAAACAATGGCTATCAAAAGCGATTGTACTGCTCTGAAGCTCATTAAAACTCTCAATGTCCCAGATGGTTCTTTGCGTACCCCCGAGCGGTAGGTCCAGCATCTGGTTGAAATCACAATCAAAGAGCTGCCCATCGTATCCGATGGAGACGAGGTTCTTACACATCACTGCTTCCGCCGCTCTGGGATTGAAATTCCGAAAGAGTAGCTCCATATACTCCTCTCTCTTTCCCCACTTTTCAAGTTGGTGGAGGAATCGCTTAATGGGCATGTTCGTGATGGTAAAGAGCTCATGAAACTCGATCTCGAAGTCCTCAAAGAGGCGTTTTTTGTAATCTGTAGCAAGGGATGACTGGGACGGGGGGAGGGACGGCCCCAGTGGGTTGTAAACGAGGTCTAGCCGGAGCTTCGAGTTTGGCCGTCCATACCCAAGTTCGTTGAGAAGACGAAGCCCCCGAATGCTCCCGTCAAACGTTCCTCGTCCACGTTGTTTGTCGACATTTTCCGAGGTGTAGCAGGGAAGTGAAGCGATGATGTGTACTTCGTGTTTCGCCAGGAATTCGGGAAGCGATTCGTATCCTTCTTCAAAGAAGATGGTGAGGTTACACCTATCGATTGCTTGAAGTCCTAATCGAGTCGCTTCCTCAATGGTCATTCGAAAATAAGGATTCATCTCGGGAGCGCCACCCGTAATATCGAGGGTAGTTATCCCAGTCGAAGCTTCAAGGAGTTCGATAACACGCCTTGTCGTTCTTTCATCCATGAGCTCTGTTCGCTTCGGTCCTGCTTCAACGTGACAGTGGAGGCAAGCAAGATTGCAGAGTCTCCCGTTGTTGATCTGAATGGTGTCGATAGCTGTTCGAGAGCAAGACACACCACTAGCGACGAGGTGATCTGCAAATAGAGGGAGAGAACTTGGCACTATGATCTCCTCCATCTGTGGAACCGCTCAAGGTAGGGCAGTGCCCATTCGGGTTTTGTCTGTCGCTTCCAAACTCCGGCAACATACTTGTTCGCTTCGGAGAAGGTTGGATAGGTATGAATAGTTCCGAGAATCTTATTGAGTCCAATTCGATGCTTCATGGCAAGCACATACTCGGCTAAGAGTTCGCTAGCGTGGCTTCCAACAATCGTCACCCCGAGTATCTCGTCTGAACCCGTTCTGGTAATCACCTTCACAAAGCCCGCGGTCTCTCCATCAGTAATAGCCCGATCGAGGTCGTCCAGTTGGTAGGTACTTACCGTAACATGAATCTTTTTCTTCTTCGCTTCTTCTTCTGTTAGACCGACCTGTGCGACTTCTGGATCGGTAAAAGTTGTTCTTGGAATAACCCGATAATCTGTACGAAACTTCTTGAAGGGCTGAAGAAGGGCATTTACAGCTGCATACCACGCTTGATGGGCACCAAAGTGGGTGAACTGTAGAGGCCCGGCGACATCACCACATACAAATAGGTTTGGATAATTGGTGCGTAAAAACTCATCTGCTCCAATAGTTCCATTTTTTTCGATAACTACCCCGAGTTCTTCCAATCCAAATCCGGAAGTATTGGCTTTTCTTCCAAGGGCTACGAGAACTATATCAAAGGGGATCTGTACTTCCCCGTTTGCAGCGTTACAAAGAGCGAAGTGCTCACCGTTCGTCGTTTTAAACGATACCAATTCATGATTGCAATAGACGGCTATTCCTTCCTTATTGAACTGGTCCATTACTGTTTGCGAGGCGAGAGCGTCTTCCTTATGAAGAATAGATGATCCCCGTTCAATAATTGAAACCTCCGAGCCGAGTCTGTGGAATGCTTGCGCGAGCTCTGAGCCAATAGGTCCGCCGCCCAGTACCAGCATCCGTTTCGGTTGATCTCGAAGCTGCCAGATGGTGTCAGAGGTATAGAAGGGAACTTTCTCGAGTCCAGGGTAATCAGGGACGAACGGATGGGCTCCTGAGGCTACTACAATATTTTGAGTCGTAAGGACTTGCTCTCCTACTTTGACACGGAAGGGATCGAGAATCTGTGCTTCCCCGCTAAAGCATTCAACTCCAAGCTCTGTGTATCGCTCCACCGAATCGTGAGGAGCAATTTTTTGAATAATTGACTGAACTCGCTCCATCACCTGCGCGAAATCGACTTGTCCCGCTGATGACTCTATGCCGAATGCGCCAGCATTTTTGATTTCATGAATCGCCTTAGCAGAACGGATGAGCGCTTTACTCGGTACACATCCTGTATTTAGGCAATCACCTCCCATTCTGTGCTTTTCTACAAGGGCTACTTTGGCCTTTACCGCAGCGGCAATATAGGCGGTGACTAGCCCAGCGGATCCAGCGCCGATGACGATGATATTGTACTCTGTATTTTGCGGACGATTAAACCGCGCATACAACTTTCGGACTTTGAAGAAGTTAATGGCCCACTTAGAAACAAGGGGGAGAGCGGCGAGGATGAGAAAAGCAGCGACTAATCCTGGGGAGAAAATATCATCAAGAGCAGAGAGCTGCGCTAGCTGAGTCCCGGCATAAACGTAAGCAACTGTTCCCGGAAGCATCCCGAGCTGGCTAACCCAAAAGAAGGTCGCGGTAGAGAATCCGGTAATTCCCATTACGAGGTTAATGAGAAAGAAGGGAAAGGCAGGAACGAGGCGCAGAGCAAAAAGGTAGAAGGCACCTTCTCTTTTTATGCCGCGATCAATCTTGTCAATCGCTGAAGGGAATTTGCTCTCGACGGAGTCTCGAAAGAGAAAACGCGAGAGCAGAAAGGCAATCGTTGCACCAATGGTGCTCGCAAAGGACACAATGAGGGTCCCGTACACGAGGCCGAAGATCGCTCCTCCTGCAAGTGTAAGCACGGCGGCTCCGGGAAGAGACAGGCTTGTGACGAGTATGTAAATTGCAAAGTAAATCCCACCTGCGAGCAAAAGGTTTTCCGTTGCAAATTGCTGCAGCGACTCTCTTTCTGATTTCAGTGCCTCTAACGAGGTGTACTCTGCTGGGAGAAGCAAGTAGACGAGGAGAGCGAGTATGAATACTCCAATGAGAGTCGCGAACTTTTTCCCCGCGATTTTTTCACCCATGAATTGCCTCTATTCTTTGCTCTTCCCTAAGTCGAGGGAAAGGATGGAGTGTTACTCGTGAAAACGCAATTGTCACCTTCATTAGCGGAAATGGTAGTGCTAGTGTTAGGTCGGCCTAGGCCATGAGTGAAGGTGTGCTTCTGAAGCGGTGGCGTTTATGCTTCAGTACGGTCTCTCGAATCCAACGCATGGTGGCTTCGTAATCGAGGGGCTTTTCAAAAAATTGAGCGGCTCCGTTTCGTAGGAGCTCATCAACGTCCTGATCCTTCGACCCTGAATAGACAACTATTGGAACCTCTGGAACGAGATCCCGGTAATGAAAAAAGCAGTCGCGCCCTGAGATCTCTGGTAGCTGAAGGTCGAGTACTATCAGATCAATTTCATCCGAATGATTCTTTGACCACTCCAGTGCATCTTTCGGATTCGAAAATGTTTCGGCTGACATCCCGTATTCTTCGAGAAAGTCACTCATGATGTCGAGAAGCGCTGTTGTGTCATCAATAACTACCACACGTCCTAGCGAGCCTTGCACTTCGTTTGACCGGTTCTCTGGAGGAGCCATCGGGATATGAAGAGGTAGATGAACGGTGAAGCACGTTCCTTTCCCAACGGTTGACTTGACTGCTATGTGTCCTCCGTGTTCGTGGATAATCTTGTTCACCATCGCAAGTCCAAGACCTGTTCCACCGCGCTTCTTGTTTGAGGTGAAAAACGGATTGAAAATGTTCGTGAGATTCTCTTCGGGAATCCCTTTTCCTTGGTCCTCAATGGTAATAGCACAAAACGGTTGTCCGTCCTCCTCTACTTTGGCAGTAGCGACATGCACTGTCCCGCGGTTCGGTGTTGCCTGAACTGCGTTGAGAATGAAATTGAGAATAGCTTGCTCCAATTGATGCCTGCTCCCAAGCACCTCGCACTCTTCGGAGACATCAAGAGAAAGGGTGATTCGCTCTGGAATCAACGGAGAAACAATTGTTTCCATCTCAAGGAGTAGTTCGGTTAGTGGTACAGCTTTTGGTCGCTCGAGTTTTCCCCCGTTCGCATTGTGCGAGTTCTTCCATTGGTGGAGCACTGATGAAATATGTTGACAACCAGCAAGAGCGGATCGGAGGTGTTCTCCAGTGCGTTCCTCCTGTTCTGGCCCGAGCTCGTTAGCGAGGAGCTGTAGGTGTCCGATAACAGCGCCAATCATATTCTTGGCATCATGGGCAATTGCGGTTCCGAGTTCTGAGGCACTTAGCTCCTGCTGTGTAATGGCGAGCTGCGCCTGTGATTGGTTCAGCGCTATGTACGCATCACAACGAGCCAGGAGGTTTCGCATGGTGGAGAGGCAGACCGCGGGAGAGAGTTCTTTTTTGCAGAGGAACTCTATCGGGAGCTTTGCAGAGGTCATGCTGATGGCTACCTCTTCGTCTCCTAGACAGATCATAGAGATTGGATTTGGAAGTCCCGCGTGACGTTGAAGGACCGGATCTGGAATTTCAAGGGGATCAGGAAGTTCGTAAATGATGACTTGTCGACCAGCCTCTAAGATGAGTGAGGTAAAGAGATCGTCCTCGTCCGAACATCGATTGAAGACAAATGTCGAATCACCACGACAGAAGTCCGCGAGTTGCTTATGCAACGAGTCTCCTCTTACCAGAGTATGGACGGTGATTCTTTTCTGACTCATCACTGGTAGTTATCGGAAAGGATCGAGGATCACTTGTGTAAATTCAGAGTTTTAAGTCTGGCGTGAGTAACTTTGTTGACTCGGACGTAAGCGAATTTCGTATGGATTTGCGGGTAAGTGATTGAAAAAATGTAGACCAGGTAGCTTTTCAGAACAGTGGAGAGACGTCGATGGGGGGGGAGCCCGCATCGACGCCTCTCGAACCGTGTGTAGTTGCCTCGTGGTCGCTACGGTCGTACACCAATGTAGTTCTGAGTCTCTTTCGATCCCCATGGCCACATCGGTTGGTTGTACGTCACACTGCCGCAGTAGATACCAACGATGGTCCACTGCTTCGTCTTCGGGTTGAGCCAGAGGAGCGGACTTCCTGAAAGACCATCGTTGTTCTGAACACCAGCAGCGCCGGGATCCAGGACGATGATGTTCTCAGGTTGTTCGATTCCCTCTGGAGTCTTCGACACGCGGGCTGACAGAGTCATTCCCTTGTATCGCGACTGACCATTCACCGGGTACCCCATGATGAGAAGTTCCGCGCCCTCGGGCAAGGAAACTTCGAAATCAACGGGGTAGTTGCCGGGGAGACGGTACGCAGACTTGAAGACGACCCAGTCGTTCTCGAACCCAGTGCCCTCACCCTCATCGATGTGGTCGATGCGGAAGCGAGCACGGTCCAGGCGGACATCGGTGGAGTCCTCGAGCACGTGCCGGTTCGTAAGCCAGATCCCGTTGCCGAGATATGTGGCGGAACCGAGCATCGTGTCAGTCTCGAGGTGAGCCACCGGTGGAAGTGTGTAACGACGTTCGCAGCCATCGGGGTTAGTCGATACCTGCGAGTCACGTACTCCCGAACATGCCGTGAAGAGTGCGACCACGAGGAAGAGCAGGCTCCACCTCATGATGCATCACCTCCTCAGAACGGCGCCGACGCGACGAGCGCGTTGTTGAAGAACAGGTCCAACATGCGGACGCCGTTCTGATCGCGGACGTTGAAGCTGAGCGAGAGGCCCAAGCCGTCGTCGAACGCGAACTCCGTGGTGCCGTTGTCGGCGAGGTAGCGCGCGACGTCCATGAAGCTCCCCTCGAGGTGCATCAGGTAGACGCCAGGCGAGGTCTCCCAGTCCTGCGGCGCGAGGCCGAGCAGCTCGTAGCGGACGTTCGGGTGGTTCCGGACGTCTTCGAGCTGCCAGATCGACGACTGCACGATGCTGAGCTCGACGACGGAGTCGACGATGTTCGGCATCGGGTTGATCTGGTACAGGATGGCGTTCTGCAGGGTGAAGTTGCCCTGGCCGCCAGCGGGGAGCGGAAGCGCGGCGTTGACCTGGTCCATGCCGAAGCGCTTGTGCAGCTCCGTCGCGGTCATGTCGGTGTTGAAGTACTTGATCGGCGACGAGACGTTGTTCTCGTACGGGACCACATCGTACTGCGGGAGCGTCGGAGCGACGAAGCTCGAAGCACCCGAAGACGGCGTGATCGACACGATCTTGTAGAACTTGCCGGTCTTCTCGTCCTTCAGCAGGTCGGGGGTGTCATCGCCATCGGTGTCCATGACATCGAAGCGGCGGCCGGTCTCCGGGTGCGTGCCCGTGCCGATCTTGACGCCCCACAGCGGGCCCTGCACCTCGATCGGATCGATCTTGATGTCGACCTTCTCGGTGGTCTTCTTGCTGCCATCCGGGTTCTCCACCTTCTCGACGTTCGACGAGAAAGTGCAGGCGGCGACGGCGGCCAAGAGAGCGAGACCGACCCAGTTACGGGTCGTGGTGTTGTTTCGAATGGACATGTGATTCCTGAAAGGGTTGATGTGCGGTGTGCACGACATAAAGCTCACAAAGGCGCGAGCAAAATGTTGACGATCCACCCTGGATGATCATCGGGAGTTGCTTTCATAGTCGTTCAAAAATGTTGTAACGAGGTGAAGCACTCCCCGATGATCATCGGGACACATGTGATTCTGGTAAAAAACCATATTAGCTACCATGGTCTGTGCTCCGTTTCTTACTGCGCAAAACAGATCACAGACCATGTAGTTATCACTTCTACTCAGGGGCAAATTTTTAAAGAGCTGTAGCAAATATGTTGAATGGAAAGTCGTTCAGCGAATGACGAACCCCGAACCAACTTTGCTACCAACCTATTAAAAAACCGAGGGAAAACGGGAAGGTATTATTCCCTAAAAAATCTTTACCTCTGGACACCGTGTGAAGGTGCGGATACAGATGAGAGCGATTGTCCCACCGCACGAATACACACCCATGTTCGGACAATCCATCATCCTCTGTATCTGTCTTCGAATGTCTTCAGGAATCTGGTCGGTAATCTCTTCACAGTGGTCGAGAATGAAGTCGACAACTGGGCAATCAAATTGCGGTTCTGTGCGTTCTGCGTCGCTTTGGTCAGCCGTGCACTGGGGGGCGTCAGCAAAGCATGAATCTTGTGCTTGAGCCGTTGTTCCGCCAATGAAGCCCAAAGAGACAATGAATGCCGCTAATACTACAAGATGCGAAAAATGCTTTTTACCCCAATAAGGAGAGAGTTCCACTATCATTGTTGCCCCACAAAAACGTTTGTCCCCCTCAGGTTGAGACTTTCCGGGAAGTCAAATACCTAAGCAAAAAAAAGTTATAAAGTTATGTGGAAACCGTTTAGGAGCGTGTCGTAAGAGTCCAAACTTCTTGAATTTACCTAGCGCTTACGGACGAATAGCCATTTTTCATCGGTGGATTTCGATGGTAGGTGGCGGTAGCCAGATACGTTGAAACTTTTTAAGTCCGAAAGGGTAGTTACCTTCTCAGTAACTATGAAGTTCGCCATATACCCTCTAGCCTGCTTTGCAAACAGGGCGATACTTTTCAGAGTTCCTTTCTGATCTTCTTTGAAGTCAACTGTGACCACGGGAACGCTGAGTTCTGAAAATTTAACTGCCTTTGCATACTCCTGCGAGGCGAGGTTGATAAGTACTTTAGACTTTGATTCTTCAATACTCCGCTGGAGCTCTTTGGTAATCAATGTTCCCCAAAAAGAGTAAAGGTCTTTACCCCGAACATTCTTTAGGGAAGTTTTCATCTCCAGTCGATATGGCTGAATAAGATCCAAGGGGCGCAGTACCCCGTACAGTCCAGAGAGAATTCGGAGGGTTTTTTGTGCTCTGGTAAAGTCCTGCTGACTGTACTCTTCAAGCGGAAATCCTTCGTAGACGTCTCCTCGGAAAGCGGACAGAGCCGGGCGAGCGCCTTTAGGCCGCGGAGAGGTCGCCCACTTCTGGAAACGCTCATAGTTAAGAGCTGCTAACTTCGGGCTAATTGACATGAGCTTTTGGAGTTTTGGTTCAGAGAGCGCTTTCAGCTCCGGGATAAGCTTCTTTGATTCTAGGAGCAATGCGGGGACAGTGGGCTTTGGAGTTTTCAGATCTCGTTCGAAATCCAATGTTTTTGAAGGGGAGAGGATCGCTATCATTCTTTCTTCTGACGCTCCGCGAGTTTCTTTGCTTTCCAAAACGCCGCGACGTTTCGATTGTGCTCCGCTAAGGTACGCGCAAATCGGTGCTTTGAAAAGTTTTCAGCATCCACTACATAGTACCAGTAATCGAGATTGGTGGGAGTCACAACTGCTTGCAAAGACGCTTCACCAGGCGAGCAGATCGGTCCAGGGGGAAGACCTTTGTGTTTCCGACTGTTGTACAGGTTGTTGAGATCTTCAAGATGTCGGCGTCGCAAGTTCCCGTCGAAATCTGGAATGCCGTAAATGATGGACGCGTCAATTGCTAGCGCCACACCTTTCTTGAGTCGATTTTGTATTACCTCAGAAACAATTGAACGCTCTGAATCGAGCTGGGTTTCTCGTTCTATCAAGCTAGCGATAATTACTCCGTCTTGGAGGGAGTAGCCCAGTACAGATAGCTTACCAACGTAATCGTTCGGAAGACGTTCGAAGAAGGTTTTCAGTAGTAGGGTGATGAACTCCTTCGCCGTTGGGATTTTGGTGAATTGGTAGGTAGCCGGGAAGAGGTACCCTTCAAGTGATGTCGCTTCTTTTGGGATGAGTGGAAACTGTTCCCGTATCTCTTTGTCCGCTACCGTTGCTTCAAGTTGGTCACCTGTTCCGATTCCTGCGGCTTCTGCCCGTGCAAGGATCTGTCCGAGGGTAAATCCTTCAGGGATGGTTATTTCCAAAACTATGGGCTCAAACGTTTCACCGGATCGAATCATTCGGTCGATGTCTGAGGGAGTCATGAGACCAGCTACCTGATACGGTCCTGCCTGATACTCTTCATAGTGAGAGAAGAGTCTCACCCACCATTCATAAAAGAGTTTATTTTCAACTACCCCGTTAGAGTGAAGGGCTTTTGCGAAGCTTTTTAGGGAGGTGCCTCTTTCAAGCTGAAAGGCAACAGGGGTGGAGAATTCTTTTGGGCGAGTTCCCCATGCTTTCAGTTCCGAATATCCCCAGTAGGTCGCACCAAGACCAAGTGCGCCAATCAAGACTATCCCAATGAAGAAATGAGCTAGTGTTCGAACTATCGCCATGCCAATCTTTGCCAGTATACGGTGCCTTAGGCTACACTCAATTAATGGCTGAATGCGAGTCAGCTTAAGATGATATGGAAGAGTTCGAAAATCCCTTTATCCGCTCCATAACCCACCTCGAGAATTCTGGAGTAGAGTACGTGATCGTTGGTGGATTTGCTGTTGTGATGCACGGCTGCAACCGGTTTACCCCAGACTTGAATGTGATGGTTTCTGTTGAGGACGAGAAAAGCCTAGCGGTATTCTTGCAAGATCTTGCGAAAGAGGAGTTTATCGCAACAACGGACTCCGATCCTCTTGTTTTCCTTGATGATGCTAGGCGGACGCAGCTTTATGATGAGGGGCGGCGGTGGTTTTTCTCCTTTCGAAATTTAGAATCTCCATCCTTTAGCCTTGATCTCTTCCTGAAGTTTCCAGTTCCATTTGCACAGGTCTCAGAGAGAAAGGTGACTCTCTCCGTTGATGATAAGTTGAGTTTTAATATCTGCTCCCTTGAGGATCTTGTTGCTATGAAGTCTGTGGCAGGAAGGGGACAGGACAAAGCAGACATTGGAGCGCTCACCCTGATAAAGAAATTGGAAGAGCTTCGAAATCAAGGAGCACCCGAGGCCGACCTTCTTGCTCTTGGGGCCACCGATGCAGAGCAAGAACAGATAGAGGGATTTCTTCGTTTTATGTCCCTTACACCCAAAGAGAAGCTGAGCTGGCTAGCAGAGATGCTGAATCATCTCGGCAAGTTCTGTGTCGCTTGATCCGTCTTTCTCGATCCATTCAGTTTGAATCTTCGTTGTTAGGCGACACCCCTGATTCCCCTTTCCATACCAGTAATGGAGTCAAAAAATAGAGCCGTCCGGCACAACGAGGGGAAGCGTTGCGACGGCGAGTTAAGGAGTCAGGAAATGAAGGGCAGTCCTAAGCGCCGTGGGATCGGCGTGCCGAGAAATTGTATCCCGAAAAATCAACGAACACGTCTTACCAAAAGACGAGAATTCCTCAGCAATCTCTTTCGGTTGAGCAACATGATGAGTCGAGCGAGAAACTCTACTCAAGTCGATTTCGTTCGTGATTTTTCTACGGGGAAGATCTCCTACGCGATTACCTCGGAGACCATTCACTAAGACTGTTGCCGATCGTCTGCTGGTCGCGTTTGTTTCAACTCTCCATCGAGAGGCCGCCATCTTGTTGTGGTGCGTGTTGGAACCGGGAGCCCGCGACTGGAGCGGAGTGATAACATCGGGATGAGATTCTTCGCGATAGAAGGAGTCTTTACATTGAGCTGCATATTCCACGAGCCGAGCTGTAAAGAGAAATTATAATCGGAGTCCTTCCCAGCTTCACCGAGTGACTGTGTCGGTTCAGCCGGTGTCTCTGACTCCGAAGTGGAGCTCTGCTGAACCTTTCTTGCTAGAGATTCCTCCAGCACCGCAATACGAAGATAGTCGTCTTGCTCATCTGAGCTAGCAGAACTTTTTAGACCGGCTGATGGAGTGCCGGTGGGTGAGACTAATTGCTTCGATCCCTTTTCGCAGAGTCGCTCTATGAGGGAGCTTAAGCGAGAAGTGGAAAAGGAAATTGCACACCGCTCGCAACGACTGAGCACAAAAAATGCTCGGAAGAACACAGAGTTCAGATTCTTTCGAGAGATAAACGAGGTGGGATCTATTACCTCGCTTCTTGTTCTACACACCGGACATCGCGGTGTTTTGCATTGACCCATTTTACTCCCCTCCGGGAGAAGTTTTTTGCGGCTCTTGAAGCAGTAATCGGCCCTTCGAAAAACTTTCTACATTTCGTTTAGTAGTTAAGATGAAAAGTTGTGGAAAAATGGCCCAATTACCTGATATTAGGAGATTTTCGGTGGAACGATGTTTGAAGTCTGCCTATGAGCTCGCTTTCCAGCTCTTTGTGGTGAGTTTTGGCCAGCGATTGGTGGCGAGATCGTTCGTTAGTCGCACTACCTTATCCGGGGTCTCTCGAGGAAGAAGAAAAAGGTCATACCCCGCGCTCGTATGAGAGTGTTCGTTTTCTCTACAAGCAGAGAAGGTCACCCAGTTCCCTGACTGGTCTATAGATGGAAAGTACTCGTGATTGAACTCGGACTTCGGATCATGAAACGAGGCTATTTGGTTGCTCCTGAGATCAAACGAGTAGATACCCGAACCACCGATGGCGTGCTGCTCCTCAATAAAAACTCCAAAGGTTCCATCTGGGGCGGTAGCTGGTTCGCAGCCCGGTGAAATCGGTCGGGCTGTCTGTTCTTTGAAGTCTACTATCCAAGCGTGCCACGCCTTGGGACGGTCTGAGGTAAAGGTGAGATAACGTCTATCTCTTGTCATCCTTGGTTTTACTATTTGTGAGTTTCTAAAACCTTTAAAGGCAGCAGTCGGGAAAACCATGACCTCCTTCTCTGTTGCTCTATCAAATACGAATACGCTTTCACGGTGACGTTCAAACAAGATGTCGCCTGAGTCATCTATGAAGGTAGGAAATGTTCCATCTTCAATGAGTTTTCTTGGTGTTGCGTCCTCTGTTCGTGGAAGTAGCCAAATGCTCCCCGGTTCGAGTCGTTTTGTCGTTTTTGAGGAGGCAAACACGAGTTCATCTCCTGATGGAGAAACATCGGGGTACATTTCGTGTGCGTTAGAATCATAGAGCGCGACTGGTTGGGTGGAGTTCTCGCCAAGAAAGTAAATGCCAAAAGTTCCAGAACGATTCGAGTCAAAGATGACCCCACCACCACTCGGGAGGTTACTCGTACTGTAGGTGCCAGCTGTTACCGGATGGGCGGGCTGTTCGGCCGTGTCGGCTCCTGATTTAGCGATGCTCACAGCAAAGAAAATCAGGCTTGAGACGATAAGCATTCGCAGCACGGTACTGCTACGGACCTTTGTTGGAACTTTTCTAAAAGATCTCTCAGACAGCCAAAAGAGAGGAAGAAGTGCTAGTGCGCCAAGGGAGTACCCGTAAGCTTGGGTAAAGAGGTGATGAGAGAGCGCGGTAATGTCGGCGGCTTCGCTCTTAAGGCCGAGTAATCGAAAGGTGAAGGCCCAGGTGCCCTCATAGAGGCCAAATCCGGCAATCCCTGAAACGGGTAGGCTTGCAGCAACTTCACTCGAGAGGATTCCAACAAAAGCCTTCACAATGGAAAGCTGCTCCCGCGTAATTCCAAGCGGAAGCAGGAGTGCATAGAGAAATATTATAAGGCTGAGGTACTTGGTGAGCCTTATGAAAAGGGAGAGCAGTAGTAACTTAAAAAATTCGGAAGGTTGGTGGAGCGTGTGGATCTCGCGTGAGACCTCTTCGAAGAAAGCATTTAAGCGAACACACAATTTCCTCTTTGATGCAGACACAATGGTCTGAGCGCGGGTAAGAATTTTCGGGAGAAACCAGATCAGCAGCCCAGAGGCAAAGAGCGCTGCTATCAGAATCACCCAGAGGAGGAGATGGTGGTTAAGCTGAGTATCAAACGCTATGAACGCTATTAAGATGATCGGTACGGTAACGAGGTCAAACAGGAGGGCGAGTGAAAAGCTTGAAGTGGCACTTGCAAGAGGGATCCCCAGTTTTGCGTGAACGAGGTAGATGTAAACAGTAGAGCCAAGCCGAGCGGGAAGTAGGTCGGCGCACAGGTTTCGGACGAGCGTAACGAAGAAAAGTGGTGTTGTTGCTACCGCATGACCGGCCCAGGAGAGAACGAGTTGGTACCTCCATGCCCGTAAGACACTTCCGGTAAGTGATAAGATAATAAATGCAATAAGCCCTTCCTTTGAAAGTTCTCGGAGCAGGAGCAGGAGCTTCCCCATCGGCACCACAGAGAAGAGGTAGGAGAAGACTGCAACGAAGAAGATGCCCCCAATCCAAGGGAAAGAGCTCTTAACTAAACTTCGCTTCGGGGCGTTGCTCATGGAAAGTGTGGCGGATGGCGGACTGCTCATTGCTGGAAGTATAGCGAAAAGTTCGTAAACGAACACACCGTTGGCATCTCATGGAAAACGAAGCTAGACTCCCGGTTTGCAACTGGAGTGACCTTTTTGAGAACACAGATTCTTCTCGCCACATTTGGAATTGCCCTCGGACTGAGCTTGCTCGGTGGGGTATATTTTGTTGCTAAGGAGTTTTCCCTTTTGCCTCCTGGGCTTGTCGCTTCAGAGGCTACTCACTTTGAATCCGTGGCGGATTTTCACCGAAAGATGCTTGGTCATGATCAACGGGATGAACACGGTGACAAATCGGTAAGTTTGCGTTCAATCATTACTCCTCATCTGAACGAACGTGTGTTGTATGATCTCCTTCCGAATCAAAGAGTTCAGTTTCAAGGAGTTCCTGTTCGCCTAAATAACTGTGGGATGAGAGGAGAGGATGTCGAAATCCCTCGATCCCCAAAAACGGTGCGAATAGCATTCCTTGGGGATTCCTTTACCTTTGGTTGGGGAGTGGAAGAGGACGAATCCTTTGTTGCTGTGACTGAGGAGGTGTTAAACCGTTGGCTTGCAAGTTACGGGTATCAGGCCGAAGTGCTCAATTTTGGGACTCCTGGGTATTCGACCTTCCAAGAAGTGGAGCTCTTTCTCTCTGAGGACCGGGAATTTCAACCAGACATTGTTGTTGTGTTTTTCATCGCCAATGATTTTGGCCTTCCATTCTTTATACGTGGGTTTGGAACTGACGGAGAAATGGTAACGAGCACGCACTATGAAAAGACGGTGCAATCGTCTCAGGACGAAACCTTAAGGGCGAAGCGAGCAGAGCTTGTGAATAAGCTCGATCCGAACAGGGCATTGCGCCAGTTGGTGCAGAGCGGTAGGGAGGAGGGATTTCGTACCCTCATCGCCTTTAATCCACATCCGAAATGGAAGGAGAGTTATCAGAAGCTCTGGTTTGTTCGAAAGTCGAGACAGATTGGGGTTATTGACTTGCGAGATCGATTTCTCGAAGCGATGCACACCTTTCAGTTGAAGGAATCCGAACTGAGTCTCCCCGATGATCCGCATCCGAGTGCTTATAAGCACGCCATTCTTGGTGGGCTGCTTGCTGAATCATTATTTCCAGAAGTTTCCCTGTTTGTTGAGCGTGACGGTGATGTCGAGTAGTTCCCTGACTGAACGCTCTAGGTATTCTCCACTTATAATTTTCGGCGCGCTCGTTATCGGCGCTTTGTTGCGGCTCGACTTTCTCTTTGCAAGTCATTTCATCATCGATTCAGACGAGGCGATCGTTGGCCTGATGGCGAAGCACATGAGCGAAGGGGCACCCGTTCCGGTGTTCTACTACGGACAGCACTACATGGGGGCCCTAGAGCCGCTGATGTTGAGCTTTCTCTTTCAATGGTTTGGGTTCGTACCGGAGCTCATCAAAGTTGTCCCGCTCCTGTTTTCCCTTGGCTTTATCGTAGTTTGTTATTTTCTTGGTCGAGAACTTGGCGGGAAGACCGCTGCTGCTTACGCAGCGTTGATAGCGGCAGTGCCCCCGAGTGTTCTTGTTGTCTGGAGCACGAAGGCTCGCGGTGGGTTTATAGAGATTGTCTTTCTTGTTGCCGTAGCGCTGTTGTTCTCTCTGTACTGGTATAGAGATTCTAAGTGGAGCTGGGCACGGCTTGGTATTGTCGCCCTAATTGTCGGATTTGGTTGGTGGACGAACAACCAGATGGTCTATGTCATCCCTGCCGTAGGGATGCTGGTGGTGTGGAAGTCCTTTCAGCTAGGAGGCACTCTTTTTGCTCGGCTAGGAAGGCTGTTCCTTGCTTCTCTGTTTTGCATTTTGTTTTCACTCGTTGGCGGCCTTCCATTTTGGCTCTACAACCTGTTTCATGAGTTCGCCTCATTCTCTCAGCTCCTTCGTGACCACCAGTCAGACATCATGTCTCACTTTGAAGGATTCGTTTCGACGGCAATGCCGATCCTCACGGGAGGTATTCGCTATTGGCAAAAAGAACAGACATTCCCGTATTCAGTCGATGTGAGTTATTCCATTCTTGGGCTTCTCACCTTTCTTGGGCTTTATGGTGTAGTGAGGCGTGAGCTTTCAGCTGTTACTTGGTTTACCCTGATGGGAACAGCGCTGGTAACTGCTTTTGTGTTTATTGCTAGCCCGTACGGGTATCTGTCTGAGGCTCCCCGTTACCTCCTTCCCATATACGTCCCTTTGATTCCACTTTTTGCCGGTGGACTGGCTGTAGTTGAGAAACGGAGCTGTGCATTGGCTCTGCTTCTTCTTGGAGGGTTGTTGAGTTTTCACCTTGTCAGTGCCTACCTCCACAAGCGAGCCATTCCTGGTGAACCCTTCGTAGCGAATGGTGAAAGAGTTTCTAAGGACCAGCGGGAAATTATAGCGGCGCTTCGTGAGCGAGATATCACCAAGGTGAAGACGAATTATTGGATTGGATATCGGTTAGCTTATGAGACTGCGGAAGAGGTAACCTTCGTTGTCTTTGCTGAACCGGATCAGGTGAGAATCCCGCAGTATGAAGAAGGTCTTAGCGAGGGCGAGCTACAGAGCTTGCCGTACCTTCTTGTTCCCTCTCAGGCGAAGATAGTTGAGCGTGGTTTGGAGATTACCGGTCAGAAGTATTCCAAGTTGGAGGCTTCTGGCTACATCCTTCTCTATGATATCTCGCAACCTGTAAATGATGACCTGCTCTATGTGCTTCGGGAAGGAGACACCCTGACAAGTACGGTTGAAAACGAGCGCTTGCCGCTTCGGAATGCCTTTGATGGAGATGTGACAACTCGTTGGGGGAGTGGACAGCCACAGAATCCGAGTATGGAGATTGACCTTCAGTTTTCAGAACCTATCACCCTTACCCGTATTCAGTACCTCCTTGGGGAGTGGAAACATGACTTTCCCCGAAAGTTAGAGGTGGTGGCTGTGACGATTGACGGAACAGAAAAGGCAGTGCTCACGACTGAAGATTATGCAGCGCTTGTCTATATAGGGCGTCGAGGAGAGCCGATAGCATTTTTGAACCCACCGCTTGAAGTTGTGCGCCTTAAGCTGCTTCAAAAGGGAGCACATCCAGTGCTTGACTGGTCTATAGCCGATGTCAATCTCTATGTGGCTCGCTAGTGCTCCGACAAAAAGGTTCTTTCACCTATCAGGGAGGAGCACCTTTTCGGCGAAGGCCGAAAACCCCCGGAGGGATGACGCAGCCAGCTAGTGGCAGGATAAAAAAGGTCTGTAACGAAGTGAAAGAACTTTTTTGTCATGGCACTAGTAACTAAGAGATTAGCGTATTTTTGATTCCATTCCTTGAGCACTCCGGTTTCCTCACCGACCTTTTGATGTACCGGGGAGATCAGAGATGTTACGGAGCTTAAGCGCCTTTTTACTTTTGTTGTCACTAATGCCGATGCCGCTTCAAGCGGACAGTGATGGCGTTCGTGTTCTTGAGAATCGAATCTTTGACGAGGGCGAGGGGAGCCTAGGGGGGAGCGGTACTTTCTCCATAGACACCCGTGAGGACAACTGCGAGCTCAATCCAGATGCGGATCCCGACCCAGAACCTTTCTTCGACACACTGCTTCAGATACGGCTCATCAACAATCGCAATCAAGATATACGTTTCACGAGATTGAATTATCGAATTCGCTATCGAGACGAGTTTGGAAACCGAGTGCGAGTGAAGGTACGTAAACTTGGAGTATCGAGAGGAGCCATTGTTCCTGGAAATGGCGAAGAGGGAGAGGTGCTCTTCTTGCTTCTCGATAAAAAGGAAGATCAGAAGGGATTTCCCCGATCCTCAACAGTGCTTCCAACCGAAGCTGGCTTTCGGAAAATTCGTTATACCCTCTTTGGAAACACAGAGAGTGGCGAACGAATTACTCTTCGCTCAGTGCTATCGGTGAGCATTGATAACTTTAATCGTTGCTAAGGTGTCCTAGCCGGTATCCTACCAGTGGCTTCGAGGAGTGTTTCGGTATTTGAGCTTCAGCTCATCTATAATGCTCGGTGCAAGAAATCTTGAACTTGTTTGAACGTGGTTGATAGAGAGCAGGTAAGTCGCTTGTTGCGCCATGTGTCTCTTGGAAATAAATCGCCCAGCGCCTCTTAGGTGTCTTTGAGAATTTACGTGAGGAGTTCCGTAAAATGGAAGTAGAGATGATTTTTTGTTTTCGTCTTGCTTGAAGAGTTTCATTACAGCTCCTTATTTGAGTCTTAAGCTCCACCTCCCATCCAAACTCGCTAGAACCGTATTGAAACCTTGTGGATATGATAATAGAGAGGGTAGGGTCCTTACGGAAAATTATCGAATGAGTGTACTAATCGTAATTTCAATAGGTTATCTTGGGCGCCATGGCCAATCTGAAAAACAGTAGGGAAGTCACCATCCCGATTTCGAAAGAATTGAGTCTTCGGGGGGATCTCTATCTATCGAGTGGAAACCCGGTGGAACCGGCACCGCTTGCGATAGTGTGCCACGGATTTACAGCTTACAGGCGGTATCTCTTTCTTCCCGCGTTGGCTCAAGCGATAGCTGACTCTGGCATAAACGCTTTGGTGGTTGATTTCAGCCGAAACGGTTTTGATGGGGCAACGGGTCAGTTCAACAATCCAGATCTATTCTCAAAGAATACCTTTGAGAATGAGCGTCTAGAGCTCGTCCAACTTATTGCGGCTCTTGCAGAGCGCGGAGTTCCTGAACTCGGCGTTCCAGCTCCACGGGACTTCGATCTCGTTGGACATAGTAGAGGAGGGGTGACGGTTCTTGGCGCGGCAGCCGATCCAAGTATTGCGTCGCTTGTGAGCAAAGTTTCTGCATGGTCGACTCCATCTGATGTTCAGCCGGCGCGGTTTGGTGCTACCCCGGAAGTGCTTCAGGCGTGGAGAGCGTTTGGCGAAGTTCCCTATCCGATAGAGCGACTTGGGATTGATGCCTCACTAAAACTCGAAGTGCTTGAAGAGATGGAGCAAGACACAGAGCGGGTTGAGCGCTTTGCTAAGGCGGTTACTGTTCCACTTCTTGTTATTCACGGCGAAGTTGACCAGCGAATTCCTCTCTCTTGTGGCGAAAAGATAGCGAGCTGGGCGCCGCACGGAGAGCTTGTCGTAATAAAAGATGGCGACCACGTATTTAACGTGGCATCAGCTAGTGATGTTTCTTCAAAGCCAATACTTGAAGCGATTGCTGCTCTGCAGCAGTTCCTAAAATCCTGTTAGCTGAGTGATATTCCCTCACGCTTTAGCACGGAGTGTTGCATTTCAATGAGCTGCTCGATGCCGGTAGCGGCATAGGCAAAGAGTTTATCGAAATCTGCCTTCGTCATTGTTTCCCCTTCGGCAGTCCCTTGTACTTCGACTATCTCTCCCGCTCCGTTACAAACAAAATTCGCGTCTACCTCTGCTGCAACATCTTCCTCGTAGCAGAGATCGAGAACTGGCCTTCCCTGCACAACCCCTGCAGAGATAGCAGCAACTGGTTGGCGGATTGCTGATCTTGGAATTGCGGCTGATTTGAGTTCTGGCCCAAGTGCCAGCATCAGCGCAATGTATCCACCGGTAATAGAGGCGGTTCGAGTTCCTCCATCTGCTTGAATGACATCGCAATCGATAGTGATAGTGCGTGGACCGATCAGCTCTAGGTTGACTGCGGCGCGGAGGGATCTCCCGATGAGCCGTTGAATCTCCTGGGAACGACCACTGATACCGTTTCGTTCGCGACGAACGCGAGAGCCTGTGGACCTTGGCAGCATGGCGTACTCAGCGGTTATCCATCCACCATCTTTTTCTTCAGACTGCATCCACCTTGGAGTACCTTCTTCAACTGAGGCTGTGCAGAGAACTCGTGTGTTCCCCATTGAAATAAGAACCGAGCCTTCGGCATTTGGAGCGAATCCGACATCAAACTGCACCTCTCGTAACTGTTCGTCCGCTCGTCCATCGCTTCTTTTCATAACGTTTTCCTTGTCTTTCACGAGGGGGATATGCATTGTTGGTTCGGCTCCGCCTCGCCATATACTGCTCTACTTGAATTTTAGTGGTAAAAACGGAATTCTCAACCACGAGCAGTATATACCAGCCACAAACTGCCACAAACGGAGAGACAGTGAAATGAAGTCCGATAAGATTCAACAGTTCATCGAGTTAGCTGGCCAATCACGTGCAACGAGGTTCCAAGAGGGGAGTGAAGAGGAGCGAAAGCTTGGGGCGCAGCTGCTACTTTCAGAGGTCCTTGAGTACGTCGTGCACGGCCTCGGTGTAACACCTGTAGTGGATGGTCATCCGATTACGAAGCCCAATGACATTCACTACACTACAAACGGTGAGGCCCCAGACCGAAAGGAGATGTTGGATGGGCTCGCCGATGTTGCCTATACCATGTACTGGAACAAGGTAAAGTTTGGAATTCCGCTGGAGGAAGCTTTTGAGCTTGTCTGCGACAACAACCTTTCAAAGTTTGTACATCTGAAAGAGTGGGATGGACGTGAAGGCGCCTTAGAAGAGGATGCGTGGTCTTGTGGTCAAGATGTCACCTGGCCGGAAAGCGTTGTTTCAGTGGAAGTGATTCGATACCAAGGGAGCTTCTATGCGGTAGGGAAAGACGACACTGGCAAGGTGCGAAAGCCCTCGACGTACACCTCGGTAGATCTCTCTGAGTTGCTCAAAAATTAGGGTTGCTCAAAAATTAGGCCGAAGGAAGCCGAGAGATCCAATTCTCCTCTCGAAATTTGAAGTGGTATCAGGGGAGAGGTCGAAAGTTAAAATAACACTCCCAGCGAAGCAGAGAGAGTTCTCAGTTTTCTGTCGGCCGTCCACAGCGGCGTCCCCGAAATAAGTGCTGCCGCCAATAAATGAGCATCAATCCAACCGATTCCTTTCCCCATGAGCATGTGGCTCTCAATGAGTTGGAGGACTTCCTCGTGAATTGCCATGTCTACTTTGGGTAAATCCGATAGCAAATCGATAATCGTTTGACGATTCTTCAGGTTTCCACAGGCCAATTCTCCAACTACGAATGGGTGAGTCGCTACCTCGCCATTTTCGAGTAGCTCCACGAAGGCGGTGTTTGCCTTCCTAAAATGGTCAACCCAAATTGAAGTATCAGCAAGAATCATCAATTGCTCGTGCTGCGCCTTCGACGTACGGATTTCAATGATTTTTCGGTGCCGCCGAGCTCTGCAAGGCGCTTACTACTGGCCCGAGCGATAAGGGCTTCAAGCCCCAGGTGTACCAGAGCCGTCTTCTCATCTACCCCGGTCAAGCGGGAGGCTTTTTTCAGTAGTGCATCGTCGATATTCAGTGTAGTTCGCATGCATATAAGTATGCATTATCTATGCATATAAATCAACAAGCAATTCTTTAGAATCCCCAGCTGAGGTTTCCAACTCTCAT
>JAGRAT010000299.1 GCA_020434495.1 Bdellovibrionales bacterium
CGGCCAGTATGTGTTTGCCTTCTGGGGGACCTCCGGGCATTTTCAATGTCCTCCAGTATAATATTGCTTGCGCCCAGAATGAAGAGGAGTTGAGCGACGCGTGCCGAATCCAGGAGACCATCACCCCCCACACTCAAACGAGCAATCAAAGCGTTGGTGGCATCGTCTTGAAATTTCAGACGAAGAAGGAGCCTTCCTCGAGAATCTTGTGGATGGGTCTGCCTTCGAGGCGGCCGACTTTGCGTCGCGCATGGAAGAGCTCACCTTGGCGCTGCCCCTTGAGTTTTCTGCAGAGTCCATCTCTGAACGGTCGATCTCTGAACTCTGCCTTCCCGAATCCCCCGTAAACATTGGTGATATCCCCCTCGTCCCGGCAAAGGAGATTAAAGCTTACCTCGCTGTCTACCCGGATGCGCTGCAAAATCATCTCGACAACCTCTACACCCAGATTCCTCCGATGGATCCAGCGTGTAAGCTCTCTATCTGTATTCCTGTAGCGGCACTTGAAGAGGCGAACTATATCGCCCAGGCACTTCAGGCCTACAAAAGCCAGTCTGCTCCACCAGAGAATTGGGAGATCGTGCTGTTCTGTAATTGGCCAGCAAACGAGGAGGATCCTTCCCGTCTTCGCAACATCGAGACGGTGCGGAATCAGATCGCTACATTTCGGTCGGAGCATCCCGAACTTCGTGTGTACTCAGTCGAAAGCGCGCTTCCCGAAGAGCTACAAAAGATCGGTGCCATCCGAAAGCTCGGGACCGATGTAGTACTCATGCGCCATATCGAACGCCCAGAGCGGCCTTCAGATGATCACATCATCGTAAGAAACGATGCTGATACCACTGCTGTTCATACGAATTACGTCTCACACAACATTACCCTTATGGAGAAACACCCAAAGACTGACATGTTCGTTGGGAAGCTTGACTATAGTCTCCATGACTACGCAAAAGATCCCTATGTTTACCTTGGAACACGGTTGTGGCTAGCAATTGAAGCCTCAAGGCGGATTCTTCATCAATCCTTTGAGGGCGGAGGAGCCAATGTTGCCTTTCGAGCAGGAACATACGCCCGAGTTGGAGGATATCGCCGAGATATTGAAGCTGCGGAAGATTGCGCGCTCGGTGAGGCCTTTAACGAGCTCCGGACAGGCGCGAAAGAATTTACTCCGATAGCAAACGCGGGGTATCCCTCAAAGATATACACAAGCTGTCGTCGTATATTTCACGCTGCCAAACAGAACGTCATTTCTGCATGCCAATGGAGTGACCCCGCAACGAAATTTCAATCTGAAGACCCTGCGGTAAGAGTTCAAGAGCACCACTTTGACTCGGACAATTTTAGAAAGGAAGTTCTCAGCGAAGGATTTCGAGAAGCCGTGGAAGACGTCGTGAATGACACCCTGAGTAAATACTATGCAGGGAGTTCGAATCTCCGCCTCGAACGAAAACTTCGAGTTCGAAAACCGTATAAGCAAGCTGTTTCTCTTTTACTTCGAAGAATGGGCTTCCAGTTCCATTACAAACCTACGGGAATGATTGCTATCACCGGTGCAAACGACGCCAAGCAACACTTTCTGCATTTCGCTGAGAATGTCGATGAACATCTCCGCCGCCGCATCAGCCCAAGACCGGGAATCGATTGACAGCAAGCGGTGGTCCCTTAGACGAACTTTTCCAACTGCTCTCGCTCTCGCTCATTCATCGCGATCTGAATCGTTCGCTGTTGGCCTGCTTGAAGAGCACCCCTTTCAGCAGGGTCTGGAAGCGGTGGCACCAAATAACCACACTGCTGTACTTGAAAGAGAAGTCCCTCAACTATCTGATCGAGATCCACCACTCGCGGACTAAAAATGGCAAGGTCTTCAGCACAGAGTCGAGACTGCCGCTCTGTCAACAACCTCTGAAATTTCTCAGAAAGACTTCGATCGGCAGCGATAATTCGTTCTAATGAAGTTGGATATAAACTCATATCCATTGAGCCTACTGCTTTCTCTAAAAAACTTCCTGGTCCATCCTCCTCATTCCTCGTCCACAACCAGCCAGGAAGTCCCTCTTGAGAGGCAGAAACCATTACTGGAAGAGAGCGCACGGTGCAGCTGTTCTCCTTCGCCTGCGCAAAGAGTCTGTCATAGACGGCATAGATAAACTCGTACTGGTAGCAGGCATCGTTGATGATGGTAACGTGCGAAAGTTCAATCTCTCGATTCTGCGTCACATCACGGAGTTCGGACTTTTCAAGTGCAGGACGAAGCAGAGCATCAGCGAGTTCGGCTGCAAGAACCTTCTCAGCACCATCCACTTTCCCTACCGAATCCAATCCAGACTGTCCGTTTTGAAACCAGAATGCATTAGGGCTTCCGTGACCGGAGTTCCAAATAATGGATTCCCGTTGGGTATCTTGCGCCGCCAACGTTACCGCCCTTAAGTATCGCCCTTTGAGATCCCCGGAAATCGGAGAATAATTTTTCGCAACAAACGCGGGACCAACCTCAACAATCTGCTCTGACTTCCCTCCATCCGCACTTTTGTACACTCCGATAAGATTCAACTGGGCTTGCCCTGCTATCTCACTGGCACGAGCTCTCATCTCATCGACCCGAAAATACGGTTCTGCGTGAAGCGCAATTAGCAGGTTCACCTCTTCGGTAAGCTCAGTCTGCGCTCGTCTCTTCTGACCATCACGCTCCTCACAGATGAACTGGGCAGCTACCACAACAAACCGGCCAAGAGCTTGAGGCTGACAATCGAGATCTCTAAGGAGAGTTGGAAATCGTTGAGTGACGTGCTCAAGGAAATGCAAAAGGGGCATTCCAATCTCTCCCGAATTGCGCACCACCTCAATCCCATCGGACTCTCGCATGAGCTTCTGTTCAAGCATCCACCCGACTCTGAGCTCGTTTCCACTTTTTACATTATTCTCAGAGAGTTCCTGTGCAAGACGAACGAGATCGACGTAAGAAACTCGGTCAAGCAACTGCTCTCTCGCTTTAACGAGTTCAAGCGCTGTAGAGAGATGGGAGGAGTTGTTTGGAGTTTCGAGATAATTCCGGACGAGAAAGTCTTCAGTTCCAGCTGGGGCTCGCTTCTCGATAAGGTGCAGCACGGCATCTTCAAAAATCACGTCGCAGTGCCGAGCAGCCTGGAGAGGCTTTTCCAGCCGGGTAAGGATGTCGACCGGCATATCAGTGACTGTTTTGTCTGCAAGAAAGCGAACTATTTTTGCTTGCACGGACGGTGACGAATGATGGAGGCCAATCTCTATAAGAGAAAACGGTGTGGTCTCCTCAACAGTCGCGAGAACATCAATTGCCACAGTAGCGAGACGCTCATCACTATTAGCAACAAAGGGGAGAATTCGCTCCCGAGGGACGCGACAGCCAACAGCCTGAATACATTTAAGGGTTTGCAACTGAATATCAGGATTTCCACTTGCAAGAAGGTTTTCAAAACTCTGAAACTCCCTCGAGATAATCCCCTTCTCCACTCCTAATGCGAGGGCGTAACTAACAACGCGTGGATCGCTCACCTCCAGATATGGGATCAGCGACTCTGGGGGGAGGATTGTTCCCCGGTTATTAAACACGAGCTGGAGCAGAGGCAAACGTAACTCCTCATGGGGGAACATCACACCGAAGAGCTCACCCATTTCAAGACGAAGTGGATTTGATATCTCTAAGAGTGAAGGCTCCTTAAAGAGCGCTGGAAAGTTACCGGTATCGAAGGAGGGAAATGAAGCTGGAGGACGAGATGAAAAGAGAAAACGTTGTGCGTTTGGTTCACCGAAATGAGGAATGACTTCTTTCGATGCCACTGGAGCCTCCGGGAGAGGAACCGCATCATCAACCTGGGGTGACGCCTCTTGGCGTAAGACGCTTTCTGCTCCAAGAGCTCCAAGAAGAGCGAGAATGGCCACCCGATTGAAGCGCCTTCTACTGAGAAGCGAGTCATCAGCTTCGCGAGTCACCTTGTCGTCACTCACCTGACTTTGAAATTCGTGCGATTTAGGTTCTAGGGGGTTTCCGAGACTCATCCGAGATTCCGTCGCTTCCAGGAAGTATCGCATGATCTATTGGGGGAACAAATCGATTATCGTCACTGACCGTTAGCGGTACTTCAGAACTCCCCTTACACCCCCTGCCCTCATTTTTTGGGAGAAATTCTCCCTAGTTGACTTTCCCTGCGGCTCCTAAGTAACCTTCCCCCTCCTAAACGACATGCGGGCGTAGCTCAGCTGGCTAGAGCGCCTCCTTGCCAAGGAGGAGGTCGAGGGTTCGAATCCCTTCGCCCGCTTTGAACGTTTTGGAGAACCTATCCATCAAAATTCGACGGCATTTCGAGGAATCATGAACGACAGTTGGGATGAGCGCAGAAGAGCACTAGAAGACGACTACTTTCAGAAAAAGAATCAAGAAGCGCTTCAACGAATTTCGGATCGACAGGAACATAAGCCTCGCCTGAGCCCTATTACCGGCGAACCGATGGAACAGAAAACGGTGATGGG
>JAGRAT010000300.1 GCA_020434495.1 Bdellovibrionales bacterium
CGCTCGGGAGACTTCTCTGGAATGATCTCCTTGTCGATCCGGACAACCTGCTGCGAATGCGCGATGACTCGGGTTTTAACGATACTCGGGTAGTATTGATCGATGAAGATATTATCGGGGGGCACTCCCTCGCTACCGAGAAGTCGCTCAAGAGATCTTCCCTCTTCGTCTTCTCCTATAACACTACAGAACGTTACACCAACACCAAGCTTCCGCAGGTTGAGCGCAGCGTTTCCAGCACAACCGAGCCGGTCCTCTGTTTTTTGTATGTGCACAACCGGAACGGGAGCCTCAGGGGAGATTCGTTCAACCTTTCCCCAAATATATCGGTCCAGCACAAGATCCCCAATTACACAGGCATTAACCGATTGAAGCTGATCAAGTGCTGAGATGAGTTCGTCTTTCGAAGTTTGTAATTCCATCTAGATTCAGGCTGTACTAAAGGGCTTGCTACAGAAACAGTATTCCAACTCTATCCTAGCGTAACTTTGCGAGGCAAGGGCACCAAAACACCTAAAGCAGAGGAGCCAAGATATCCTGAATTGAGGCAAGAACCTTTTGCGGAGAGAGGAGCCGCATGCATGCCGTTTGCAGCCCGGGACACTTTCGCTTTCCACATGGGCGGCACGGCACTGGAGCGCTGAGAACCAAGTGCTCATATCGAAAAGGAGCGACACGACGAGGATCGGTAGGCCCAAACAATCCGATGTATGGAGTATCTACCATGCTTGCCATATGACCAGTTCCGGTATCTGGACCAACGGCAACATCACTTCGAGAAAGAAGCCCGAGCAGCTGTGGCAATGAAGTACTCCCAGCCAAACTCGTAATTTGACAGGGATTAATTGCTACGAGCTTTTGCCCAAGCTCTCGCTGAGAGTTATCTCCTACCAAGAATACCTTTACCCTCGGCATTTCCTGAAGCAATTTTAACAAAGCCTGATAGCCACTGACTGGCCAGTCTTTACTTTCCCAAGAAGATCCAAGCGCGCAAGTGAGCCAGATTGAATCCTTCTCGGGAACGAGCTTATGGATGAGCGCTTCTGCACTCTCCCGATCTATCCCAAAAAGGTTTGTCCGGGTCTCAAGCGGTTCAATGAGTCTGTTACCAGTGCCAATCAATTTTTCCACAAAAGAAACGTAGTGATACACCTTGGATTGATTCATATCACAAGGGACTATGTATTCGGTCTGGAAGAGCCAATTCCCCTCTTTTGCATCTCGAGGAGCAAACCCGATTCTTCGCGGAGCTCCAGACATTCGGGTGAAGAAGCCACTTTTGAAATGCCTCTGGAGATCCAGCGCGCAGTCAAAGGGCCCAAACTGAGAAAGCAATTCCCAAAGCTTAGGAACTCCATAGAAAGAAGCTTTTCTGCTATACGGAATAACATGGTCAACGGCACTGCAGAGTTCGACAAGAGGACTCCACTTATCTTCAACAACCCAAGAGAGTCGCAGATCTGGCCTCTCGAGCTTTAGCTGTGTCGGAACGACGCATCCACGCGCGACATCACCGAGAGATCCAGTAAGAACGAGTAATACATGGGCGTCCTCTCGCAACTCTTCAAGCCCATCTTTCCGCTCTGAAGTTTTTGCAACTACCATACAAATTACTATGAGGTGAGTTCCGGTTGAGACATCGGTTCACCATCGCTCGGCCGTCGCCGTAACAATGAACAGAATATTTCAGAGAGATACTCTGGAAGCTCATGCTTGATAACCGCACGCCTCCATCGCCGAATGTATCGATCACGAAGCTGACGCTCAGTTTCTCGAGAAACATATGCGTGATCAAAATCGATAAGGTAAACGCTCCCATCATTCGCGACCACAACGTTTCCGGGATGAAGGTCTACATGGACGATTTTGTGTTGAATGAGAATCTCGATTTGATCGACAACCTCTCGCAAATACTTTTCAAACGGTATGGACTCGTCGTCTTCTCCAGTCAATGCTAACCCGGCGAGGGTGCGGTGAACCGGCAGAGCCCCCATTATCAGCCATTCTCGAATAAGCCAACTCCCTCTTGTCAGCGTCCCGATCGGCGTGGGGACTCTCAGGCCGAGCTCTGCTGCTGTCACCAATGCTCGAAGCTCATCTGTGGATCGTCGAATACCCCAACCAAGAAAGAGACCACCAGGAAGAATGTTTCGCATCAATCCACCTCGGCGATACGATTTCAGAACATACTGCTTGCTTCCCGGCCCATCAAAAAAGTTCATCGTGGCTCGACCACCAAGAGCTTCTGCAACCGGTTGTGGGCTAAATTTTGATGCTTGATAGAAGATTTCCTGCTCCGAGGAATCCGCCAGCGGTTCAATAGCCTTCAGTACGTATGAAGAGTTTCGATAGACAAATAATCGCTTACTCGGAATGGCTGGAAGCAACGATCCAAACTCCTCCTGTTCTACACTCATGGCAACGCAATCTCCTTCGTCCCAGCGGCACTTTCACTGGTCGGCCTTTCTCCACTGGAACCTCCTCTACTAGAGGCTGAAAGTGGAAGCTTCATCTCAGAAGAGAGCTGCATTTGCGAGGGTGAAAAGCCTCTTGCTTTCGATAAACTCTCTGCAAGAGCCATATACACCTCTCTAGCACTCACCCCGCGCATACAGTGCTCTGTTCCGGTCGGACACTGCTTTCCTCCGTGCCTTCGGCAGGGTTTACACCAGAGTCCTGACTTCTCCACGACGACCGCAAAAGGGTTTTTCCACGGGCCGAAACCGAAGCTCGGGCTCGTTGCGCAAAACACCGCGACTGTAGGAATTTGCGCCGCAGAACTAACATGAAGGGCAAAGGAATCGTTACACACTAAGCCAGCGGCTCCAAAGATAACACCAACAAACTGAGGAAGTGAGAGCTCTCCCGCAAGGTTTATAACTCCATCAAGTCCATCAGCAACAAGATGGCATAATTCTCGCTCTTCAGCGGTACCAGTTACCACTACCTGACTCCCACTTCGAACGAGTTCTGTTGCAAGTAATCGATAGTTCGACCAATGCCACTGTTTTGTTTTCCAAGCACTTCCAGGAACTAAAACAATACAGCCAGCGAATTCACTCCCGGAACTCTCACGAACTAGCCGGAGGGGGCGATTGTACAGTGCCTCCATCGCCAATCCCGATCGGTTCCAATCTTCCTCCAGTAAGCTCAACAATCGCTCAACCGCGTGCCCCTCACTTTTTCGCTTCACCTGCTCACTGTAGAGGGAGGCTCCTACAGCATCTTGAAATCCGACTCGCCTTGGGATTCTCGAACTCGAAAGAAGCAGGGAGGTGCGGAATGAACGATGTAAGCTAAACGCCGCATCAAACTTCGAGAGTCGAAGGTGTTTTCGCACTTCGAGGAAGGATCTCACACCAAAGGAATGGCCACGCTTTTCAAGGGCTGTTACCGCCGAAAAGCGTGGATCTGAGGCAAACAAGAGTTTGCCCGCTCCCGTGGTGAGGAGCTCCAGCTCAGCATCAGGGTAAAGCTCCCCCAGGGCGTCATAAACTGGAGTAGAGAGGACGAGATCCCCAAGAAAAGCCGTTTGGACTACAAGAATTCTTTTCATTTCGACCGTTCTGGAACGCTCCTCTATGAGCTTATAATGACTGATGATATTACCCTTCAGCTTACGGATGGTACACTGCTATACCGGTTCCCAACTAGCGGCCCTCCAGGGTACTATCGGGTACGGATTTTGCAAACTCACGAGGAACAAACTCTGAATATATTCAGATAGATGAACCTCTAAAGAATGAATAAAGTTCAACAATTGGCGAGTACAATCACCCAAATCGGCTCACCGCTCTCCGTGGCGTTATTTGCAAACCCCAACGACGGGCAGGCGAGACTTGTTGGAGAATCGCTAGAAGAACTTGGAAATTCAATTCAGTTCATCAGCAATATCTCCGAACTCCGCTATCTGGAGGACGTTCAATTTTTCACCTTCGAAACGATTCTCTTCGGAAATGGATTTGGAGAATCCGTTGATCGCCTCATTGCTGTCATTCGAGAGCTTCGATCACAGACCGATCTCGCCGATATGCCTCTGATTGTTCTTTCGGATGGATCGCGCGGACGCCACCACGCCTACCTTTATGATGCTGGAGCAGACCTCATCCTCTCTCATTCGACGCCACCGCAAGACGTGCTTCTCGCGTTCCACAATCTTTTGAAAAAGCGAGACGAGAAGAGAAGACTTCACGAGAGCGCAAAGTTTACGTTGGATAGCGAAGTAGCAATTTTCCAAACTCTCTCAATAAGTCCGGAGGCGATAGTTGTCGTAACACCTACTGGCGATGTTCGTTGGATAAACGATCAGGGAGAGTCGGTGCTTGGCTTACATCATGCTAGCGAGCAAGGTCGCAGTCAGTACTTCGCCTACCTCTCTGGAGTTTTACGAAATTCAGAACTCTTTTCAAAAGCTGAAGGTGCCCCGCTCAGGCCAGTAGCACTCGATACGTACGACGGGGTAAATGACTGGTGGGATATTGAAGCGAG
>JAGRAT010000301.1 GCA_020434495.1 Bdellovibrionales bacterium
GGGTATGGCTGATGGCTCGCTCGGAGAAGTGCCAAGCAGTGAGCTTCGTTTGGCGATAGTTGGGAAACAGGAGTGCCCGCAAGCTGTGAAAATCCGTGGGAGAGAAGTATGGTCTTCACCTCCTCGGGGTTAAGCCCGCAATCGATCAGAACATTGGTAACTGTGGCATCGGACTTAAATCGAAGCGGCTCAAACCCCAGGAATAAATGATCGCTCGGCTTATATTGAGCGCCATCAAAGCTAATGCGGAAAGCAGACGGATCTTCGTGTTGCCCTCGGAGCGCGAGTTCATACTCGTAGAGCTTTTCGGGTGCATTTCCCCGAAGGACCGCTATGCGGCCAGAGCGGCAGGTAATCGACTTTGCGATGGCGCCATCACTAAGAACTCGCTGAATAGTTAATACGTGATCAGTCATCCAATCTATACCGAAGCCAACTTAAACTGCCGGGAGGTCCGCCAGAGGGAGATAATACCTTTTCGCGGACGGGAACACCCCAAGAGGGATAATACCTTTTCGCGGTCGGGAAAACCCCCGGAGGGATAATACCTTTTCGCGGACGCGAAAACCCCCGGAGGGATAATACTACCGCCGGTAAAATTCGCCGAAAGCGGTTGGCTTTCGACAATGTAGACCGGGAATTTCATTTGCGGGCAGTACACTAAGTCTCGTACGTTATTTGTCCCTGCCTCAAGGCATCATTATCGGCCTTTAGGTCGGGGCGCTTGACCGGTCTTGGTAAGCTCATGGCCGGCTTCAGCTAACACTGTTTTAGGCATTTCGCTTCCCTGATATCATTGTAATGCTAGCAGGGAGCTTATGAGTTGACCTATATATACGATGACGGTTTAAGCCGTTTCGAACAAGAGAGAAGGAAAGGTATTGAGATCTAGGGAGATTTTCCATTTTTTGGTGAGGTGCTTTGGCTTTTTGTTCGCCATTTTAGCCCCCTGTTTTCCGGCTTTCGTGAGGGCGGAGTTCTTGCAAACCGGTGAAACTACTTTCCAGCTCAGTTCGGGGAAAGCCTCAGTTATCGGTGTACCAAAACTCGAAGTGGCCCCCGGGCAGTTCTTTGTTGCGGAAGACTCGGGAGGTCCGATACAGCTCTGGGATCCGAAGCTTGTTGTTGACAATGCCCAGACTGCTAGTGCTTTTTTTGGATTTGATCCTGAACAGGGAATTTACAACAAGCTATTCGCGCGAGAAGAGTATTCACTCCGGCAAAATGGAACCTTCGCGATGGTTATGGGAGCCAACGATAATATTCGTATTGTGCTCTTTAACGATAGTGATCGGAAATTTTCTTTCCTTACCATGTATGCGAAGGAGGAAGGGTGTACCCTTGGTTTTCTCGGGTTGGATCTGATCTTTAATGTTAAGGGATCGCTCGCTCCACAGATGCAGGCGCGTTCAGCGAGTGGCGAAAGTAAGGTATTTATTGACTACAAGGTGACATCTGCTCATGACCTCTATCTTGGTGAGCACGCTGTGAAGACTAAGCGGGTGGGTGGCTCCGCTAATCTTCGAAATTCCTGTCTCGATAGCGGCGTAGTCATCCTTGCCCCAAAAGCGAGCGGTACTCTTGAGCAGTTAAAAGGGAGCGAACTTCAGCGGCTGCAGTTCGATGATGATGAGCAGCTTCCAAAGCTCACGGGGGCGGCGGAGTGGCCTCCATTGGTCTCAATCGGTCCAAATGATCGTGTCCTTGATCCTTCAACGGGAAATGTCTATACCCTGAAGCTTCAGAGAGAAAAAAGCTTTACTGGCGATGATGGCCGCCGACGAGTTGTTTGTTCGAGTGAGTTGAAGGATAGAATAGATCTCGTTCGCTAGTCCGGTGATCCTGCGCGCTCGGTCTTGGGGCAAGCTGGTCTTGGGTACAAGCTGTCCGGCCTTGGATGACAACAGTAGTCTTGTGCAGCTCAATCCGTGCTCTATAGCTGCTTCAGTGAGATCTGTTCTTGGAAATACTCTCCTAAATGTCCAGAAGCTTTTTCCAGTAGATTATAAGCATCTTCAAAAGAGATCTCTCCAAAGAGTGGATCGGCGACTTCTCGAATCCCGAGTTGTCCTGAATGCTGTAGGAGGAGCTCTAACTGTGCTGAGAATTCCTCTCCCTCCGCAAGATCGGATATATCCCAAAAAGTACTTTCGCTCATGGTAAAAATGAAGTTCTTTTCATTGAGATCCGCTGGGGAAACGGCACGTACGGCGTGATGAGAGAGGTCAAATCCATGTTGTTCCGCCAAAAGTCCCATTCTTCGTTCAATTCCCCTTTCGAACTGGCCAATATGAGTTCCCGCTGAGTCCAGCTCAAAACGGTGCTGGATCTTCCGCTGTCCAAGCTCGCGCCAAAAAATCTCCTTCATGAGAGGGGAGAGGGTGGTGTTGGTGTCGCAAACGAACAGGAGTTTCAGAATTTTAGGGGTATTCACGAGACGAAATCACTCAGTTCAGAACGGGGTATTATAGTGCGCTAGTGCTGATATGGGTATCATGGCACTTTTCCTCTTTGATATCTTGTACTTCTTGACGATAAAAGTTGTCGAGAAACAATCGCAAAACATCTTCGAACGGCGAACGACATGATGCTAGATATTGAACGACCGCACCTCGATCACGTCAATGAACTCCTCTACAAGCACGAGGAGAAGTACAGTGATCAGATTCTCTGTGAGAAGGGCAAGGAGGATGCTGCTCAGGGGATTCCGACGCAATCGCAATCCGATCCATCTCCCTTTGAGGAGGAGCTCCGGCATGAAGTCGCACGAGTGGCCGGAAAGATTGTTGCTATGTACAAAGCCTGCTTAGAGCTGCTTGATGCTCGCATTAAGGCAGAAGAAGCGGTGTTGAATCAACGAGAGGGTCACGAGATGGAGGCGCATCAGAGTATTTTCGAAATGAACTCTGATGCCGCTGATAATGAGTTTGCCCTAAAGGATGCCCACAAGCGTTTGCAAACGGCAGAGTCGCGATTCAATGAGATATGCGACAAGCATAAGCGTCTTCCAGTACATTATATCCCAGAGTGGTTGTATTACATTCTCGCTTTCCTCATCTTTGTTGGTGAGATTCCGCTGAACGCTCTGGTGTTTCAGATCTTTGGTGAAAACCAAATCATGACTTGGGTGATGGCTTTTGTAATCGGTTTATCGGTTCCGCTGACTGCCCACTTTGTTGGCATAAAGATGCGGGAGCACGGCAATGGATTTCACGTTGGTAACTTCGTTAAAGGATTGTTGGGATTTTCGTTTATCACTGCTGCGCTGTATGGGCTTTCGATAATGCGTACAACGTACCTTGGGGAGTTCAAAGAAGAGCTCGGACTTACCGATACTCTGGTGGCGAGTAGCTTTCAGTTCTTTTGGCTGAATATGGCCGTTTTTATGGCGGCGATTGTTATAGCATACCTCTCACATGATGCCGTGCCAGGTTTTCAGCGAGCTGAGCATGATCTTCAGAAAGCGAGAAAGGATGTAGCCAAGCTCGAGAAGAGGCGAGTGAAGCTTCTGAAGAGCGCTAAAAGTGAGAAAACTCATGCACGTAAGGGTACTCACGCAGAGTTGAGAGAGGGCGTTGGGAAGGTGATCATGCTAAAAGGTGTCTACGATCAGGTGCTGAAGGAAGGACAACAATACGAACGACAGTGTTTGAAGATTTTATGGCGACAACTTGCCGTTTACCGGAGAGAAAATCAGCAACATCGAGAGTTGAAAGAAAAGCCTGAGTCGTTTAAGAAAGACTTGGAGTTTGAACTCGAGCTCGCCCACATGTCTGAAAAACTTGTTAACGAAGAGGAGCGAAATTCGCATGCGTAGTCAATTCGAATTGTCATCTTTGTTTTTTTTCTTTGTGTTGTGTCTCGCCTCTTTGCTCGGAGGTGCCGATTTTCTTGGTGAAGCCTATGCAACAGAGCTTTCTCCCAAATGCACTCACAAGGGAGATTATGACTCAGTCACTTTCTTTCTCCTTGATCGCACTGACAAGCTCGAAGATACCCGGGGCCTGGAGACGACCCTCGATACGTTGAAATCGATGATCGATCAGGGGGAGCGCCTCGTGGTGGGGGTGAATACGGACAAGCAGAGCGAGGCTCGAATCATTCTTGATATGGTTCGACCGAAGAAAACTTTGATGGCCTCAGTGTTGAAAATTCGGGCGGAGCAGAAGCTTTTTGACGAGTGTTTTAATGAAATGAGAGTGTACGCTCTTTCTCAGACGGAAGATCATAAACAGTCAGCTCTTCTTGAAACGATGCGTTTTATTGGAAAGACCTTGCAGGCGAGTACGTCAAGCAAGAAGCGTCTCGTTATTCATTCGGACATGATTCAGAACAGCACTGCCATCTCGTTTTGGAAGGGAGATGTGAATCCTGATTCGAGTATGAAGCAGGTAGAGAAGAAGTTTCTCCTTTCTAAGCTCGACAATGTGGAAGTGCATGTCGCTGGTGCTGGGCACGGAGTGAGTGACGAGAAGGCCAGAGCCATCG
>JAGRAT010000302.1 GCA_020434495.1 Bdellovibrionales bacterium
GATGCGCGGGCAAAAACTCGAATTGCGATTAAGTGATCCTTACTCTCAACAAGTCTTCCAACGGAAAGAACGGTTTTTTCTCTAGGAACACGAACATCAAATCCAAGAGCAAAATCTCTGAGAAAATTTGGAATCACTTTGATTTTGGGATGTAAACGGCTTGGAAAGCATTGAACCATCGAAGGGGACTGAACAATGACCGTATCAGCGATGCTGTACACGAGATTTCTTACGAGTCGAAGAATACCACGCAACGGTGGCTTCCCAAGAAACGGTGCGTACTCTGGGTGTGTTCTTTCACAGACAACTCGCCTCTGGAAGCATCCGAACGAACACAACAGCGCCACCACATTCGTCTGCGTCATAAAGCTTAGAAGGGTATGAGATGATGACTTCGTAAACTCCCTCCGAAGTCTCCAGAAGAGCCGGCAAAAGAGGAAAATTTTCTTCAATCCAGAAACTTCTCGAAGATTGAGGTGGAGCGACGTTCTCCGCACTTCCTGGGGCAAGGAGAGATCTGTTTCACCAGGAGAACGAATTGTTATGACTTGCACCCTGCGACCCGCCCGTACGGCTTCGCCAATCAGAGCGGCAAAGGCGAACTCTGCGCCAGCTGGTTCAAGACTTGAGATAACAGCACAGAGATCCGCTTCCGACGACTGAATTTCACTGCTGTGGGATTTCATTCCCATACTATCGATCGGAAGGAGCAACCTTTCCACCCAGCTTCGATTTTGAGCCGCCCCGAGAGGAGCCCGCATGAAGCGCAAAAAGGTTGGTGTCGTATGAGTAGATAGTCATCTGCTTTTCACGATATCGAATCAAACTTAGCTGGATGAGCTCGGTCAAAAGGTCCTCAAAGGGAAGTTCGGTTTTTTCCCACAGATAAAAGGAAAGTGAGCCTGGAATAGAGTTCAATTCATTCACATAGACTTTATCGGTAAGGCGGTCGACCATGAAATCGATTCGGGAAACCCCTGAACATCCAAGACCACGAAATACCCGCTTTGCAAGGAGTTGTACTTCTTGGGTGCGCTCTTCAGAAACATCGGCTGGAATAACTCGATCCATAGAAGCCATCGAAGACCCTTTCCCTCCTCCAGTCTTCCCCTTGGCCCCTCCTCCAGAACGCTCGTATTTATCAGCGAAACTCAAAAGTTCTCCAGACGAGAGAGGACGTTCTAAGACGCTCGTTTTCTGATAGGCATCATTTCCAACAACAGAGCAGTTCAGCTCAAACATATCGTGCAAGAAAACTTCCACTAAGACCTTCGGACAATACGAAGTAACTCGGCCAGCGGCATCAAAGAACTCATCTTCTGATTTTACCACCTCAATACCTACGCTCGAGCCGAGAGTCGCGGGTTTTAAAATACACGGGAAACCAGTCTCGGCCTTAACTTGTGCCATGACCTCTTGAGGAGACTCCTCAAACTCGAAGCGGGAAAACCAACACGACTGCACCACTGGGAGCTGGAGACCAAGAAGAGCCTGCTTCATAGCAACCTTATCCATGGTCAAAGAGGCACTGCCAACATCACATCCGACAAATGGGACATCCATCATCTGAAAGAGCCCCTGAATGGAACCATCCTCTCCAAAGCTCCCATGAAAAACGGGAAAGTAAATATCTACAGGAATAGGTTGTGAGTGCTTGAGAAAGGAGGATGCAAGTGGATAGAGATTCCAGTCTCCTCGAATTGGGCGAGGGCTCACCTCGTTGCAGCTCTCGAGCAACTTTGGTCCTTCAACGTATCTCGAAACATCCGTTAAGGCGTCACCAGTGTACCACCGTCCATTCTTCGTGATGTAAACAGGAATGGGTTCGAAAAGGCGAGTGTCAATCGCATGATAGGCCTGCACTCCAGAGATAACAGAAACCTCATGTTCTACCGAAACTCCACCAAAAAGGATTGCGACACGTTTCTTCATACCGGTTCTCAACTACCCGTAAATATCACTACCCATAAATATCACTACCCATAAATATCAGGGAGATCATTCTCAAAAAGTACCACATCCCCTGGCCTATTAAATTGCGTTAAGTGCTGACGAGCCTGGTTGAGACTTCCTACCATCTCAATATTTTCTGCAAGAAATCCATTTTCCAACAGGCCATCCCGAAGTGGTGCAATTCGCTTTTCCGCACCAACGAGAACAACATGGTCAACCCGCGCAGCGGCGTACTTTCCGATTGACCGATTCTCCCGCACCTCCTCAACTCCAAGCTCCACCATTCCAGGGGTAACAAGGACACGTCGTCGATCAGAAAAAAGTGCCAATGTATCAAGCGCTTCTCGAAACCCCTCAGGATTGGAGTTAAACGCGTCATCAATCACAAGTATCCCGTTCCCCTTCTTTAAGAGCTGTAGTCGATGTTCCACGGGTGGGAGTGTTCGTACGGCTGCTTGAATGACCGCTACTGGAACTTTCGCTTCTAAGGCAACGGAGATAGCACAAATTAGGTTGGAGATATTGTGACGCCCCAAAAGTTGAGATTTCACCTCAAAGGGCTCCGACACCTTACGACCATCAACCCAGAAGGAACTTCCCTCTTGAGTGACAACGATATCTCGTGCGAATACATCCACTTCTGATTGGGATGTTGACGACGGATGGAGCCCAAACAGTCGTACGTCACTCTTCACATATTTCATCATCCCCTCAGTATGAGGATCATCTGCATTGAGGAAACATATTCCGCCGGGGGCTATCGACTGCAAAAGCTCTCCCTTCGTTTGCATTATCCCTTCTTGGCTCCCAAACGTTTCCAGATGCGCTTTGCCGATGCAGGTGAGAATACCCCAGGTAGGCTGAACGACTTCCGCGCAAGCTCGGATATCCCCCAGCTCTCTCGCCCCCATCTCCGCGATAAAGAACTCATGAATGGGGCGGAGTCGCTCACGAATTTCACGAGCGAGACCAAGCTCGGTGTTCACACTGCCGGGAGTCATGTAGGAAATGTAACGACGAGCAAGCAGCGCGTGGACGAAATGTTTTGTAGAAGTCTTTCCATAGCTTCCAGTAATTCCAATCACCTGGAGGTCCGTTAGCTCACGACGGCGACGGGTCGCATCCCTCAAATAATAATCATTTACCTGCTTTTCTAAGGGAAAGTTCACACTATTGGCGGCAATAAGCACTACCGGCACTAGCACTGCCCAAACGACGGAAAAGGCTGCTGCAGTGGTTGATGAGCAGTAGATAAGGAACAACAACGGGGGAAGGAGAGCAAACACTGCACAAGACACTGCCAATCGAGTAGCACGTTGGGTAAACACAAACGGCTTTTTCTCATTCACAACAACTGCGCGCGTGCTACGGAGTAAAAACCCAAGTCCGAGGAGTGTCGTACATCCGGTAACGATAAGAAGCCAATCGGCAGCGAAAAGGAGGAGAGCACTCAGGCCGAGGGCAATGAAGAGCTGAACGTGTCTAAAATCCTTGAAGAATAACGCAGTATCTTTTCCAAAAAGTCTCCGAATATATCGCTCGGATCTGTAGCTTGACTGCTGAAGCCGCTGAAGCCCAACCCGAACGGAAACGATCGACCAAACTATTGCCAAGACGACAATGAGAATCGCAATCGTATCTCTCATCCTACCTGCTCCTGTACTACACGAGACTCGCCTGCTAAGAAATGAAGCGCTACTCGTTCAAAGTGTTCGGGTTTATCCAAAAAGGCATAATGGCCGGCTCCCTCCCAGACAACAAGTCCCGCATCGGGAATGTTCGCCTCCATAATTTTTGCGGTTCGAAGGGGACTGTCCGTATCGTTCTCACCCCAAACGAGAAGAGTTGGTTGAGATACCTGCGGGAGAATCGGAGTAAGATCTTCTCGTAAAACAGCAACAAGCGACTGTCTCATCGCCCCAGCATCTCGATAATCAGCACTTCCGAAGTACCCTCGCAATACATCAAGCAGTGACTCACGCTTTTCGCCGGCTGGCACAAACAATTCGACGAGCTTTCGACAGCTCTTGAAAAGACGAACCTTCAAAGATTTTTTAAAGCTCGGCGGAGAGGGAATCCCAGCGCTACCGATGAGGAGTAACTTTCCAAATCGCTTGGGATACTGCACAGCGGCTTTAAGAGCGACTCGACCACCGTGAGAGTGGCCAATGACCATATCCACCCTATGGATATCCAACTGCTCCAAAAGTCCAATAACTGCAGAGACGAAATCGTCGACGCCCCAGACGGCCGCCGGAACACTGGATTTTCCAAAACCTGGAAAATCCAGGGCTATCACTCTCGCATTCCCCTTGCCGGAAAGGGCTGCAGCTACCGAGTGATACAACTCCTTGCTTGCTCCCCATCCATGTAGGAGAAGAACCGTTTTGGTCGAAGCAGGAGAAGCGGTTTGCCAATCCTCGTATGCGATGTTTATATCACCAACTGCCTTGTACTGAGTCTCAACCATCCGCTTCCGTAGCCTGTCCTTTCCGCATCTAAACGCTATTCACTTCCAGG
>JAGRAT010000303.1 GCA_020434495.1 Bdellovibrionales bacterium
GGCTGCTTAGCGTCTTCTTGTTCTCGTCGACTCGGTTCGTCTGGTAGTCCTGGTCCCATTACCTATTCCCCAATATTAACTCTTCCCGGGGAGTTATGCGGTGAAATTAGCTCTCTGTTCGGTAATTGTCCCTCAATCGCCCATAACTAACTATAATTACCGAGCTAAATGATTTATCTCTTATCACTAGCCGACAAAACTATAGTTTGGTTTGTGGTATATTGGCGACTTAACAAATCAAGTCACCGGAGCTTACGCCCGGTGCTTTTTACCGTTATGTGCGCCTAAGATTTCGGATTGATGCATAATAGGAGAGTAGATTTAGTTACCTAAGTTGTGGAGATATCAAATGCCCCAACCAGACCCGAATCAGGCAACCGGTCTGACCGTTGAAGCAAGATTAGCTCGTTTAGCCGATGTCATTCGAGAAAATCCTCCGGGTCCCTCGGAGCAGGGCCCAACCTTTATGTCTGGTGATTATAGTCACTCAGGCTCGGTCACAGTTCATCCTGGGAAATTCGGCGAAGGTACTTTCGAGGTGATATCAATTGCTTCTGATAGATTGACCACTGATTGTCCGGCGGTTACTCGATATCGAGTTGATGCAGATGGAGTATCGGCAGTTTTTCGAGATCTTTACCCTGAACCACCAGTAGAAGAGGTTGTAGAAAACGCTGCGGAGCAATTAGACAAAATGCTGCTTCCGCGTATGGTACCCCATAATCGCAAGTAGGCGGCGCACATAACCAAAGAATTGAAGAGAGAATGTACTTCCCCCGAATTAATTGACACTTTCACATAACGGTAGATGGAGGTGTAAGTGACAAATAAAGGGAAGAGTATTCATCGCTATAGCGATGAATATAAGGCGACAGCAGTGCAGCTGAGCCTTCAGGAGGGCATCCTGGGGAAGGATGTGGCGTCAGCCCTTGGGATACATCCTGTGATATTGTATCGCTGGATGAAGGACTATCGTGACGGGAAGATAGATCTGATGAAGGCTAAGGACTTAAAGGTCAATAAGCAACAAGTGGCAGAGCTTCGAGAGCTCAAGAAGTTAAGAAGAGAGCATGAGCTTCTGAAGGAAGAGCACGCACTTTTAAAAAAAGCCATCCGGTTCACTTCCGAACAAAAGCGGAGATCTACGAGTTCATAGACCAGCAGAAAGGTCATCACAAACTTCAACGTTTGTGTGAACTCTATGGGGTTACCCGTTCTGGGTACTACGCGTGGCGAAATCGAGGAATCAGCAAGAGAGATAGCGAAGATGGGCAGATATTGGCTGCAATACGAGAGATATTTGAGGAGAGCGGTGGAACGTATGGAAGTCCCAGAATATTCCAAGCTCTCAAACGTGCTGGATGGAAGATCGGGAGGAAGCGAGTCGAGCGGATTATGCGAGAGAACAGGCTAAAAGCCAGAGCTCAGAAAATCTACAAGCGTTGTCCAGAGGTTCAGCAGCACTTTGTGCGAGTGCCGAACCGTTTAGTTGGAAAACAAGAAGAAGGACCGAATGAAGTGTGGGTAGGAGATATTACTTATCTGAAGGCGAATCAGAAGTGGCACTACCTTTCAGTTGTGATGGATAGGTGGTCAAGAAAGATTGTTGGTTGGTCTTTGGGAAAAGAAAAGTCGTCCAATCTTACCCTCAAGACTCTTCAAAAAGCCGTGAACAATAGACAACCAAAGCAAGGGCTACTCTTTCACACCGACAGAGGCTCTGAGTACTTGAGCCACACCTTCCAGTCCAAAGCCGAAGAACTTGGTATCACTGCAAGCTCCAATAGACCAAGACACATGAATGATAATGCCTACATGGAATCGTTCTTTCACTCGCTCAAGAGTGACCGGTACCATGGCAACACATTCGAGAATATTGAAGAACTCAGAAAAATGGTTGAGAGTTATATCCCTTTTTATAACCAGAAAAGACTTCATTCTGGCTTGGGATATCACTCTCCGGTAGAATATGAGAGCTTAAATAACGCTAACTAAGTGTCTACAAAAACGGGGGAAGATCCAGAAAAACCTTCGGTTTTTCCCGGTCTTTTAAACGTTATGCACTTGGAAGATTTATGGGGAACGATCCTAGACCAGCTCCAAAAAGAGGTCCGTCCGAGGCTGCGGCGAACCTGGGTGCTGCGACCTCTGTGACACAGGAGTTAGAAACTTATTGGACCGCGGCAGCTACGGCTCTTGGCCTTGATCCTGAAACTGTTCGTCCAGTATTTGACGAACTAGTGGAACTCTACTCACAGGCAGGTCGGGCCTATCATAATCTTACACATTTGCAGGCAATGCTAGGATTTGTGGACGAACACGCTCCCGAAGTCCAAAATATTCCTCAGGTGGTCATGGCTGTGTTCTTTCATGATGCTATTTACGACTCAAAAGCTAAAGACAACGAGGAGCGTAGTGCTGCGCTGGTCGCAGACCGCATGGAGGCACTAGGACTTCAGAGGGAAGAAAGTGAAGTCATCTCGTCATTAGTTCTTAGCACGAAGAAACACCAACCGTTACTCCCTGGTCGTGACAATGAGCTCTTTCTCGATGCTGATCTTGCGATTTTAGGACGATCATCCGATGTGTACTTTCGGTATTGTGACGCTATCCGGGAAGAGTATGCTTGGGTCCCTGAGGTCGATTATGTTGCGGGGAGAAAAGCAGTTCTTGAATCATTTCTCCAAAGAGAAAAGATTTTCTTTTCTTCTTCGGTGAGAGCAAGGCTCGAGCCCCAGGCTCGAGAGAATATCGCCGCTGAAATGAAGGCTTTAGAAGGGGCGAGTGCATAACCAACAGGTTGAATTGAGCCCAGCAAGCTGGTCCAATTCACCTATAACGTTATGCTTTCAGACGATCAATAAGCTGAGGCAAGTGTTGATCAAGGCGTGCTAAGGCTTTTTCAGCAACGTTCGGCGCAGGCCAATCACCACCACGGTTTACTGATTCCATGCACATTTTTTTCCACCAGCACAATCCAAGCACGAGTGCAGCATCAGCATCTTTCTGAAGAGACTGCCCTTCGTATTCATCTTTCGCTATCCCCATTCCTTCTAGGTAGCTGTCCAGCTCAAGGTTTCGCTCAAAGGCGATTTGGTGCCAGCGCGACCACGCTATAGTCCACGCGGATCCAGGCAATGATGCCGCGTCATCGAAATCTAACACTCCGGTCACAACGGGTTGTTCAGAATCAATTCCGCTGAAAAATAGATTGTTGATGGGGCCCAGATCTCCATGGTTCAACGCTCTCGGATATCTCTCGTCCATCGTTCTCAATCTGTCCTCGACGATGCCCAAAATATCTGCTCTCTGTTCTTCAGTGAGGCCTCCCAGCTCTACTAATCGATCTAAACTCGCTTTTTCCACTCTTGCATCTAACGCCTCATCCCAAGTTTGCACAAAGCGTCCGGTCGCTGGGTCGAAGATTGTCCCATAACCTTGGGGTTCAATCTTGAAGATTGAACCGGCTACTCGACCAGTTTCTTTCCATAGCGATTGTTGCATTCCTCGGTCTAGGCCAGCCGGAGCTTCAGCTCCCGTCAATTTTTCCTCAAGAATCCACGGGCGTGATTTTCCATCAACCTCCGCGCTTCCGGTTGCTAAAACTTTTGCGACAGGCACTTCGCCTTGAGTTGCAATCTGTCCAGCAACCCATACGAGCTTAGCGTAGTGTTGTTCCGGTGTTCCGAATTCTCTTTCCCGATCTTCGGCAAGATTGCTGAACTTGGCGATCGCGGAAAAGTCCCCATCCCTGATCCAGTCACGCTCTCCGAACGCAGCAAAAACCACTGATTGACTTGTTCGAATGAGACGAGTTTCTTTGATCTTGTGTCCATCGGGAACCGCAGCGTTCAAACCGACCGACTCGAGTTGTGCTTGCATCTCTTTGGCTTCGGGTGGTATCCAGCCCTGTCGGAAAGTCGGGACACACTTCACCCCATCGACCTCAAGACAAAAAGGGGCGTCCCCATGTGTTGTTCCGTGCGTACTCATACAAGATAGTTATGGTGCCAACGACGCTGGAGGTATCCGCATGAGACCAGACTACAGATGAAAGCATAACAAACAGCGCCAGCGGACGGCTATTTATGGGTAGTTCGAAGGCTTTGTGGTAGGGTCAGGAGGCTCGGTGGTGATTTGTGCCGCCGCTGCGCTACACCGTTAAGTCGCTCAAGCTCAGTAACTAAAAAATGACTGAATCAACCCACCAGAGAAAGGTAAGTCACGATTACGCCGATACGGCCAAGGGATATGCCGATCTCGGTATCGAGAAGACCTTTTACTTGGCCTATCGAGAAGTTGAGAGGATCATCAGAGACAACTCTCTCTCAGGCTTAGCTGTTGATGTTGGATGTGGCGGCGGTAGATCGACTCGCTTCCTTCAGGATCTCGGATTTAATTGCGTCGGTGTAGATGTTGAATCCTCTCAAATTGAGGCCTCGCTA